>QHWY01000439.1 GCA_003223875.1 Acidobacteriota bacterium
GGGATGGACGCTGGTGAATGCGTACGGCTGAGCGTCCAGGGCATCGTTGCGGAGGAATTCGAACAGCGAGCCATGGTAGGCGTTGCCGCCTGACTTGGTGAGCACGTTGATCTGCGTGCTTTGATGTCCGAACTCGGCGGGGTAAACACCGGTCTGAACTTTGAACTCCTGAATCGCGTCAATCGAGGGCAGGACGATATAGGTATTGAAATTCGGATCGGTGTTGTTGACGCCGTCCAGCGTGTAGTAGTCGAACATGATGCGCTGCCCACCCGTGGATATGGCCTGGTCGGCACGGTCGCCGCCTTGCCGGGTAGCGGCTTGTCCCGCCCTCGGAGCCAGGGTGTTCGCGTTGGGCGACATGGCGACCAGGCCCAGATATGTGCGGCCGTTGAGAGGCAATTCGGTGATGATCTTGTTCTCGACCACCGCGCCGACGGTTGCCGTCTCGGCTTGTAGGAGGTCCGCGGTCGCGGCGACTTCGATAGTCTCGCTAATCTGTCCGACTTGGAGAACCATGTCCAGGCGCAGGACCTGTTGTACCTGGACTTCGAATGGTTCACTGACTGCCGCCTTGAAACCCGGAAGTTCCGTTCTCAGCCGGTAAAAGCCCGGTGGGATGGACGGAAAGGTGTAGGCACCCGCCTCCGTGGTTACCACGTTGCGGACGGCGTTGGTGTTGACATTGGTCAGCGCAACGGACGCTCCAGGTATCACCGCGCCCGAAGGGTCGGTCACACGCCCGGTAACTTCACCGAACGTCTGAGCCATCGCGGGTATCATGCCAAAAAGGACCAGACACAACACAAGCCAGAAACGATGTACGCTCATAATTTCCTCCCGATGGATCCGGCTTTACCACGGCATTTGCCGGTTCGTGTATTTCCTCCCGATTTCGGCGGTTTGTTGGCTGGCCGGACCAACCATGACTCCTTCCTTGATCATGTCGATGACATTCATGGGATTCATCGAATTCAGGAAGAAGATCTTGTTCGCTTTGCACGCCGCAAAAATCCGTGCGCGCGCCGCCTGCATTCGGGGATCGCGTTCTGCATTAGGACCCAGAACGCCGAGCGACAGACTCATGTCACCCGGACCCCACTCGGCGAACGCGACTCCCGGAACTTTCAAATTCTGTTCGGCATTCTCGAGCGCATACTTGTCTTCCAGCTTCAAGCCAAGCAATAGCTCGCCGTCCGGATTGAGCGGCCAGGCATCCGCTTTCTGCAGGTATTCGTCGCGCGAAATTCCCCAGATCTTGGAGGCCGTATCGGCGCCATGAACACCGCGCCGTCCTTCGCTGATTCCGTTGCCGACGGCTTGTTTGTGAATCGGAAATCGAATCGCTTCCACGAACGCGCGCACCGCGCCTGGCGTATCCGCGTGAGTCAGAAGCACGCCATGGACTCCGGTGGCGAGCACCTGTTCGAACATCCACGCATTTGCATGCACCGCGGCTTCGTCTACACCATTAACCGGCACATTGACAATAACAGCGGGAGTGCGATGGCCGCTTCTGGTCGGACCACCGGCTGCCAGTCCCTGCATGTACTCGGCTAGACCTTTGATGTCATATGGTGCATGTTCCATGTCGTAGCTGATGTAGTCCGCGTAGGTCTGAGCATCTCTCTTCCCCTGCTCGAAACTACCGTCCGTTCCGGAATGCGAACCGGTGTAATAAATGGGCTGTCCTTGCGAGAGCAATTCGATCGCTCGATTGATCCGCTTTGCCTTCGGAGCTTGCGCCACGGCGGTGGTGAACGCTAAAGATGCGAGAAACGCGAACACGATTACACGCAGGAAAAGCTTTCTCATGGTTCTTCCTCAAATTTTGAAAAGTTTGCTGGCAGTATAACCACAAGTTCTCCAGGAAACAAAGGCGCATAGTCAGACCGGGATCGGAATGGACGCTGGAGGTCCACAGGTAAGAAGCGTAAACTGCTGCCCAGATGCCGAAGACGAGAAACGGTTCACAAAAAAATCACCCGAACGGCTTTGCACAAAAAATCCTGGGCGGTCATAGACCGCCCCTACAGCTTGGGGTGCGCAACTGTAGGGGCGCTCTAATGAGCGCCCACGATGTATTTTTTGTGCAAAGCCCACCCGAACACAAAACTCGGACCTACGAAATCGTCCTCCGGGAGAAACCTATGAAGAAGCTTTTGATCGTTACACTACTCGCATTAGCGTTCGCCGTGCCCGGCGCTCTTTTCGCGCAGGACCACGCGCGCTTTCCGACAATCTCCCCCGACAAATTCTCGGCCAAGCAGCAGGAGTTTGCGAAACTCCTGGCAAGCAGTCCGCGCAACGGCAATGTAAATAACCCGCCATTCAAGGTCTATTTCCGGAGTCCGGATTTCGGCCTCGAAGCGATTAGGATGTCTGACTACTTGCGGTGGGGAACCGGAATGGAGTCCCGCCTTGTCGAACTCACCATCCTGATCTCGGCGCGCAATTGGGGCAGTGATTATATCTGGCACGCGCATTATCCCGCCGCCGTGAAGGGCGGGCTCGATCCGAGCGTGCCGGCCGACATCGCTGCTGGCAGGAAGCCGACCAAACTGAAGGCGGATGAGGCGATCATTTACAACCTCCTCAGCGAGATCTACCGTGACCATAAGGTGTCGGATGCGACAT
>QHWY01000132.1:0-10168 GCA_003223875.1 Acidobacteriota bacterium
GTTCGAATCGTTGAAATCACGAGCCAGCGAAGTGTATTTTGGTCAAGCGCGAATTCTAGTCGCGGATCTCAAAGACGTTATCCGAAGTAAACGCGCTTTGGGCCGCGACAAAGATTGGGCTGTACTTAACATCCTTGAAAAAACGCAGAGTGAAAAAGAAAAAGGGAAACAGTAGAAAGGCAGTCCTTGCAGCCCTCAAGCGAGAGTCTGAACGAGCCGAGATAGAGCAAATCCGGCTATTGCTTTCACTTCCCATGAATCAACGGACACACTTTCTTCGGGTGCGCTTCCCCAACGGCGGATCGGCCCTGTAGCTGGCTCCGGTACGGCTTCGCTATATTCCCGTAGTGACTCAGTTTGAAAATTGCGGGGTTTCCCAACTGTAGCGGCGCTCTATCTTTGAGGCTGCGCGCTATCGCGCTTGCGCTTCGCGGAGCGCCGACAGTGCAGCAGTTTAGACATCGCCGGCGGTCATTTCTTGAGGCTGCGCGCTGCCGCGCTTGCGCTTCGCGGACCGCCGCTACAGATGAAACTGAGTCACCACCCATATTCCGGTGACTTTCCATCAGGACCATGCTTGGCGTGTTAATATCAAAGGTGCAGTTTTGGTTTTGGAATGAGAGCCTACCAGCGCGTCCGAGTTGTCACCTATAACATTCACAGATGCCGCGGTCTAGACCGCCGTGTTCGGCCCGGCCGCATCGTCGATATTCTCGGCAAGATCAATGCGGATATCGTCGCGCTTCAAGAGGTGTGGAGTATCGAAGGCCGAAACCGCGAGGAGGATCAGGCGCGGTTTATCGCCGAAGAATTGGGATTAGGCTTTGCATTCGGTGAGACCCGGCGCCTTAACGGCGGAGGTTACGGCAATGTCGTACTGACTCGTTTTCCGATACATACCCACCGAAACTATGACATCACCGCGATGAACCGTGAGCCGAGAGGATGCCTGCGTACAGATGTCCGACTCGACGCAGCCACGCTTCATGTATTTAATGTTCACCTCGGCACTGCATTATTGGAGCATCGAGCTCAAGCCCACCGGCTATTTGATGAACGCATCGTCAATCATGAAGAGTTGAGTGGTGCCCGCATTGTGCTAGGAGATTTCAACGAATGGGTGCGCGGCCCAGTATCCAGAACGCTGCGTTCGCATCTGGAGTGGGCGGATATCCGCTCTCATCTGCGGCGCTGCCGAACCTATCCCGGTGTGTTGCCGCTCCTGCAGCTCGATCACATTTACTTCGATCCTGTACTTACGCTCGAAGGGCTCCATTTGTATCAGGAGCGGACAGCCGTTATCGCCTCCGATCACCTACCGTTGGTCGCCGACTTCCGCATCAAAGCGAATTCCTTTGGCGCTGCTCACCAGGCCCAGGCATACGCATCATTTCGCGGATCGGCGCCCGCATGAAGCACGCCGGTTTTCGGATCGATAACGATCACGGCCATTTCGCTCATCGACCACGGGCCATTCACTCGCAGCTTATGTCCCTTGGCGATCAATGCTTGCTGCACTTTCTCGCCAATACGTGACTCGACGCCCAGGTCACCCGGATACATCGTGTGCGGGAACGGCGACGCGGGGAAACTGCGTGTCGACCAGCGTGGGGCTTCGATCGCCTGCTGGACGTTCATCCCAAAGTCCACCATGTTGAGGAGCGTTTCAACTGTGCGCATGAGCTGATCGTCAGCGCCGGGACTGCCCATGAGTCCGTAGGGCTGGCCATCCTTCATAACGAGAGTGGTTGCCAGTGTACTGCGTGGACGCTTGCCTGGGGCCAGGGCGTTTGCTTCCCCCGGAACCAAGGAGTAGTAATCGCCTCGGCAATTGAAGATAAATCCCAAGTCGGCCATCACAACGCCCGTTCCCCAGCCACTGTGAAGGCTGGGCATGAAACCGATCATGTTGCGATCGTTGTCGATGATGGCGATATAGCTTGTGTCGCCGTCGTGGCTGGCGTTGCCGTTGAGGTCCACAATCGGGTCCTTGAACAACGCCGCTTGGGATCCCTTCATGAATTTCTCCGGATTCCCTGGACGCAACTCTAATGATGCGTGATTCGGATCGATCAGTTTTCTCCGCTCCGCCGCATATTGTTTCGAGAGCAGTCCCTCGAAGGGGATCTTGATGAAGTCCATGTCGCCAAGGAACTTTTCACGATCGGCAAATGCAAGCTTGAGCGCTTCAGCGCTGGTATGAATGTATTCGGCGCTGTTGTGTCCCATCGCCTTGAGATCGTAGCCTTCGAGGATGTTTAAGAGAATCAATTCGGCAGGACCCTGAGTGTTCGACATGTTTTTGTAAACACGATACCCGCGATAGTCCGTCGAAACCGGCGTCTCCACTTTGGCGGTATAGTTCGCGAAATCCTCGTATCTGAACAATCCGCCGTTTTCTTCAGAAAACTTGGCCATGGTTTGTGCAATGTCGCCTTTGTAGAAACGGTCCCTGGCCGCTTTCAACGCCGCATGACGTCCTTTGCTCGTATTTTGTTTTTCCGCTTCGACCAGTTTGCGCAACGTTCGAGCGAGATCGGGATTCTTGAAGAGTTCGCCTTCCGTGTAGCGCTTGGACTGATAAACCTTCTTGCTGGTCGGATACTTCGTGAGTTTGCTGGAGGCGAGGCTGCGCGCGAGATTGGCGGGAAGCGGGAACCCGTTCTCAGCGATATCGATGGCTTGCTCGAGGACCTTTTCGAAGCTCATCGTACCCCAGCGATCGAGCAGGATGTACCAGGCGTCGACGGTGCCGGGGATCGATCCCGACAGAAGACCATCGTTGGTCGGAATCTTGCCGCCGTTGTTCTTGTTGTACCATTCGATGGTTGCGAGTTTCGGCGCTGTCCCTTCGGCGTTGATGGAATACGGTTGCCTGGTTTTGGCATCGTAGATGAGGATCTCGGCGTCGCTGCCGATGCCGTTCGAGGCCGGATCGACCAGCGCCAGGACCGCTTGGCCGGCAACTACCGCATCAAAGGCGTTCCCTCCGGCACGCAGGATGTTTTCAGCGGCGCGCGTGGCTTCCGGTTTCATCGAAGAGACCGCGGCGTGCGTGCCTCGAATGACGGGCCGCATCGTTCCAGCGGTTTGCTGCTCTTCCTGATCGGATGGTCGCGCTGTCCCTTTCGTCTCTTGAGCGCGCGTTTGGAATACGTACGCGGCTGTCACCAACAACGCCAATGCGGCTATTCGTGCTGCGTTTCTCATGGCCACACCTCCATTGGAGATGCCGCATAGCATATCCGAGACCCGGCCTAAACGGCTATCTTTGAATCGGGTGTGAAGGGTTTATGTAAACTCTTAGGTGCCGGCAGGCCGGGCGCGAGGCGGAATTACGACAAGTTTCCACGAGGTCGGGGACCTCGCTAGAAAGACCGCACAAAACTCCCCTCCTAAGTTAGGAGGGGCCGCCGAGCGCAGCGAGGCGGGGTGGTTCCTAAAGACCAATCTTGCAGTCGGCATTTGGAACCACCCCGGCGCGACAGCCCGCGGGCTGTCGCGCCACCCCTCCTAACTTAGGAGGGGAGTTTTGATGCTTTACTTCGAAATAGCCTACTGCCACATTTACGGTGTTTGATGTTTTTACGAATCCTTTCGCTCGCCGGACCGTTGTGGGTATACGCCACGATCGCAGTATTGATATATGGCATCGTTCTCGAGCGGAACAGATTCGATTGGTTCGCCCTCGCGCTCGGTGCCGTTGCGTTGCTCACCACAGCATTGTTCCTTTCCTCCACTCACCGCCTTTTTTTGGACGAGGACATTTATATTAATGTCGCCTCGAACTTGACCCGCGCCCCGGTCAATCAGCTCACGGTGATGGGCGGTCCTAATGAGATCCAAGTCTCGACCTACAATAAGGAACCGGTCGGCTGGCCGGTACTCTTGAGTTTTGCATTTCTGATTGCCGGCCGCAGCGAGACCGTAGCGTTCTGGTTTGCAAGGTTATTGTTCGCATTGGCCGTGGCCGCACTTTACCAACTGGCGCGCGAGTTGCTGCAGACTCGCGGCCAGGCACTGTTAGCTGCAATTTTGTTCGGCGCTACTCCCGTCTGCGTTTGGTACTCGGTGTCAACCGGCACGGATATGCCGTCAGCGCTTATGGGGATACTTGGAATGTGGGGTCTGGTTACCGGAAATGGACCGCTCGCCGCGGCGGGATTCGCATTTGCCGCTCAAACCCGGCTGGAACTGCTCGTATTGATTCCGCTGGTTTGGTTGTCGCCAAAGATTTCGCCGCAATGGAAGATCGGAGCCGCTGCGCTTGCTCTATTCGAGATCGTGCACGTGGTATGGCTGATGTCCGTTGCACCCGTGCTCGCACGAGCCGCTGAACTCTCTGCGGCCTTTGGTCTCAGATATGTCCGGCGTAATCTCTTCGACAACCTGAAATACTTCTTCGATCCCTTTGGTTTTCCTATCCTGGTTTCGGTGTTTGTGGCGGTCTTCCTTTGGAAGAAAGTGCGCCGGCCTGTCGCAGAGGGAGACGCACTAATCGTTTGGATCTTCGGTTTATTCGCGGTCTACCTCTGTTTTTTTGCCGGAAGCTTCGACATGAATCCCAGGTACAGCATCCAGATGGTGGCTCCCATGACGATTCTGGCTGCTTCTCTAGCTAATCGGCCGGTTTGGATCGGTGCACTCTTGCTCTCCGCAATTGTTCCCGCTACTCACCGATATGAGACGACACCTTATTTCAAGGCGCTCGAAACGGATCACCGGCTTTCAACACAGTTCGCTTCCCAAATCAACCCGGACGACTTAATAGTGAGCGGTGCGCAGGAAGTCTTTATCAACCATGGCCGGAGCGCAATAAGCGCCCCCTTTGCCTCCACAGGCAAAATCCGGTTGGAAGACGAAATCCGGAAACACGGAAAGGTGTGGTACCACGCGGGCGTGCGGGCAAACATTCCAAACAGTGAAGAATGGCGCGCGGATCGATGGGTGAAGTCCAACTTTAGACTTCGCCTCATCGACTCACACGAGGTCGGTGGATATTCAATCGCGTTCTACGAAATCCTACTGAAGCGCGTCGACCGGGAAGCTCGTCAAGCTTCCACCTTCCCAGGCCAGCGCGGCGGCTGCGATCGAGGGTTGGTCTGAGGTAAACAGAACGTAGTGGTATTGCCGGCCGAAGGTCTCCGGCGATACGAAACTGAAGCCGGCGCTCACAATTCCTACCTTATGCTCATTGGCCTTTAGCAGGAAACTTGATGTAGCGATCGAACTACCGTTGGCATCGACGAGCTTTGCCGTGACGTTGGCTGTTGCAGATCCGGTATTCGCGATGGCAAAGCCGGTCTCGATATCTGCGAGGCCGTCCCGGGGATCATGCTTTTCCCGAACCCGAGGGATCACGAAACTCATCATGTCGGCACGGCTCGCAGGTATACCCACACGGGAATACAGAACCTCATCTCCTTTGCGACGCCACTCGAAGAAGCTCGCGACACTGATCGTGTTGGTCGCGGTGATCTTTCCCCAATTTGTGGTGCCCGCCGAAGGCGTGGTGGTTGCAGATAGTCCGGTGCTAAGCACGAGTATTGAACTTGCAGGCAAATTGAGACTATTGAAGCTTCCGGTAAATGTCGGTTGCGAGCTAAAGTTTGTTGCAAACGTGAGGGTGGAAGGGGTCCCGTTTTCGTTGTAGAAGTTGCCGCTGACCGTTATCGCCGAACTATTCGGATTAACAATCTCAATGATTGTTCCGAAGTGTGTCGCGGGATCGTAAGCGCCCGAAGCAATCTGCGCAACCACTTTAGTGATCGAACTACCGCCTCCGGTTGTTCCGCCCCCTGCGGTTGTTCCGCCTGCTGTGCTGGTCTGACCATGAACAAGAAATTCGGAGTTAACTTTTTTGGTCCACTCCGACGCTCTATAAGCAAAGATTGCAAAAACAATGACCATCGCCGCCCAGAGTCCGCCGGTTTTCAAAATCCTTTTGTTGTTGATCATTCGCTTTCCTCCTAAAAAACGGGCTATTGTCGCGAATGGGCATAAGCACGGCAACGAGAAAATTTCCGAAAACTTCGCTAACGAAGAATCGCCTAACCGAACCCATTAGATTCATTACTTATCGGTCCGAGAAAACCTTTCTCCTGAGCCTTTTGTGATCCTCTTTGTCTTACGCGCCGTGTTACAATGTAATTCGATGGAGAGGACAATCACAATTCGTTTGGATCGTGAACAGGATGAGGCTCTGACACGGAGGGCCCGGACTTTGCGTAAAACACGATCTGCCTTGGTCCGTGATCTTCTCGCGCAGGCGCTTTCGGAGGTACCAATTTCCCAAAGAGCAGCCCACCTCAAAGGCAGCCTGCAATTACCGAAACCAAAGGATGCGTGGAGTAAGCATCTCAGGAAGCAGAATTGGCGCTGAAGCCTCTGCTGATCGATACCGGTCCTCTAGTCGCCTACCTTGATCGCGCAGACACACAACATAGCATCGTTTCAGCAGTAATCGACGATTTCACAGGAACGCTCTGCACGACGGGTGCGGTTATCACGGAGTCCATGCATCTCTTGAAGGACGACCGTAATGGTCCTCGGCACCTGGCGGAATTTGTTCAAGCCGTCGGCGTGCACGTATCCGAATGTACTCAAGCGCAACAGCTCCTTTTGGCCGCCTCCCTTATCGAGAAGTACTCCGATACTCCTATGGATTTCGCGGATGCGACCCTCGTGCTTCTGAGCGACGAGATTGGCACTAACAAGATTGTCACCTTGGACCGCCGTGGCTTCGAAACCTTCCGTACTCGAAAGGGCAAATCGTTCGACATCCTGCCAGGCCGGTAATTGGATAGCAGGTTGGGTGATATAGTCTTTCCCCAGCAAAGGAGATTCGTTATGAAGCGATGGTTGATCGGATCGGGGATTCTCTTTGTGGCCGCGGTCCTCGGGATAACGCTTTACGTCTTCGCCCAACGCGGGGGAACGGCCGCCGGCGCCCCACAGGCTGGGCCGAATCAGGACGTGCCCGTCATTGATGTCCCCTTGATCCCTTTTGAATCGGTTCCGAATTTCTTCAAGGTCAGCGCGGAGATGAATTTCGGCGAAACGTTGAGTGTGGCCGTCAACTCAAAGGGGAACATCGTCGTGCTTAATCACCCGGGCACGGCGACATCGGGTCCGCTGTACGGCAATGCGACGACGCAGGTCTGGGAATTCGACTCCAATGGTAAGTTCCTGCGGGAAATCGGCAAAGGCGTGTACGGTTTAGGATATTCGCACTCCGTGCGGTTCGACAGGTACGACAACCTGTGGATTGTCGATAAAGGCACGAACTCGATCATGAAATTCAGCCCTGCCGGCTACGTCCTGATGAATCTGGGCCGCCGGCCGGAAGGATACGAGGGCTTCGAGTTCAGGCGAGCCGCTCCTGCGGAAAAGCGCGCGGTTGATGGGTTGTATGACGGGCCGACCGATGTGGCGTGGGACGCAGAAGACAACATCTATATTAGCGACGGCTACGTCAATTCGCGCATCGCCAAGATGAACAAGAACGGAGACTGGATCAAGTCCTGGGGATCTTACGGGACCGGCCCAAGCCAGTTTCGAAATCCACACAACATGCAGATCGATCGCCAAGGCAACGTCTACGTGGCCGACCGCGGCAATGGACGCATTCAGGTTTTCGATTCTGATGGCAGCTTCAAGAAGTTCATCTGGCTCAACGTCGCCTATGACAAGAAACGGCATCCGACGCTCGGCAATCCGAATCCGAACCCGCCGAATGGAACGCCACCGTGGGCGCTCTGTATCACGACTAATGGCCCAACTCAGTATCTGTTCGCGATCGACAATGAGCCCGGCCGACTGTACAAGCTCACCCTCGACGGCAAGATTCTCGGCGTGCTCGGCGAGTCCGGCCGCGGCCCTAAACAATTCAATTGGCCGCATGGGCTGGCGTGCCCATCCGAAGACGTCGTTTTCGTCGCGGACATGAACAACTGGCGGGTACAGAAACTGATTCTCAATCCCAGACAGGCGGTTAGCCGGTAAGTCCGTCTCGCGCAGTGAGAGGGCGGCGCCAGCCAAGGCGGATCTAAAACCCGGAACCGCTACTTACTCACAATTCCGGACACCACCTGATTGGCTCACATTCAAGTTAGATAACCAATACACAGTGAGGTATCCAATGAGTTCATCGCAACAGAGTCCAGCCGGAGCGCACGCGCACCACGGCAAACCGTTACGTGGATTGATGTCAACCGTGGCGTCTCGCTTGTTTCAGGGCCGATTCGGCCGCATCTTCCGTTCGTTGCCTGCGGCGAGATACGGCCGAACGGATGCCGCAAGCCGTTCCGCCCTTATGAGGCTGGGAGACGCCATGACCGCCGGCTTCGATGCGCCCAAAGATGGTAACGACCCCGAGGAGAGCGGCATCCCGGCACTGTACACCTACCTCGGCCAATTTATCGATCATGACATCACATTCGATCCGGTGAGCACGCTGGTCGCGCACAAAGATCCGGACGCACTCACAGATTTCCGCACGCCGGCTTTCGATCTGGACAGCGTGTATGGCCGAGGCCCAAGCGATCAGCCGTACCTTTATGACGGCGCTCTGAAGTTTCTGTTAGGAGACGCGCTCAACAACGGGGCGCCGGATCTGCCGCGCAACAGCGCCCACCCGCGCCGCGCGTTGATCGGAGACCCGCGGAATGATGAGAACAGCATCATCTCGCAGCTTCAGGGCCTGTTCCTGCAGTTTCACAATCGGACGGTCGACGATCACCCGGGGCTGGCCTTCCCGGCGCTGCAGAAAATTGTTCGATTTCATTATCAGTGGATCGTCCTCCACGACTTTCTCCCCCGCATCGTGCACTCGCACGTTCTGAACGGGCTGAAGACCAACGGCAAGTTCGACAGCGACAAGCTGAAGTTCTTCCACTGGAAACATGAGCCGTTTATGCCGGTGGAGTTCTCAGTAGCGGCCTACCGCCTCGGTCACTCCATGATCCGTCCGGGCTACCGCCTGAACGACAATGACGCGACTTTGTTGCCGATTTTCCCAATTCCTCCGAATACCATTAAAGACGTGCCTGAGGGAATTCCGGACGGCCTTACGGGGTTCCAGGAAATGGCTAAGAACCGTGGGATCGACTGGGGCCGGTTCATCGATACTGAGGTTCGGTCCTACGGAACCGATAATCCCAAAGATACGACTACCAGGAAGCGGCTCCAATTCGCATACCGCATTGATACCTCGCTGGTCACACCACTATCTGTGCTCCCAGCCAGCGTGGCCTCCGACGAGCCCATGTCGCTTCCCCAGCGAAACCTGATTCGCAGCTTTGAATTGGGTTTGCCCAACGGACAGGCGGTCGCGCGTGCGATGGGCGTGCCGGTCCTGCAGGATGACCAGATCAAGATCGGCAAAGCAGTGGACAACCCAGAAGGGGGCGACAATCCCGACGTGAAGGGCACGATCGCGTCGCTAGGCAGCCTTGCGGAGTTCAAAGGGAATTGCCCACTATGGACATATATCCTGGCGGAGGCATTTCACCATCACGAGACCGTGGACATTCCGGTCACCGAGAAGAAAAAAATTACGACACCCAGACTCGGGCCTGTAGGCGGCCGCATCGTGGCCGAAGTCTTCCTTGGCCTCATGTTCGGCGATCCTGGTTCGTTCCTGAAGCTGGAACCGGACTGGCAGCCCCCATCGGGAGCCGGTTTTCGTCTCAAGGACTTCGTGAAATACGCTCTCGGTCGATAGCCCGGCCGCGCACGTGTAAGGCGCCAGTGTCGCGCCTCATCACGGATCTTTCATTTGCTATAAAGAGGCGAGTGCCAAGGTGTGATAGATTTTTTGGACCCGTAGGATCAGGAAGATCGAAGCCGTTCTGTGATGGGGGAGACGGATGTCAAAAATCGTTCTGGTCACTACATTTGTATTTGCGCTTTGCGGGTCCGCCGTTGCTCAGCTTTCCGTGGATGTTGATTTTGGCATACGTGGCGGAGCCTTCAACAGCGGAACGCCTATCGAGGTTCCCAACAATCAGTATTTTCCTGAGCGGTACTCGGACGAGAAGCTACCTTTCACGTTTGGGGCCGCAGTTGGTGTCCTCTTTAATGATCATTGGGAAGCACGATTCGAGGTAGTCCGTAGCCGCTTTCGAATCCACGACCAATCAGGCACTCCCTTTCCCACATCGGGATA
>QHWY01000132.1:10317-10609 GCA_003223875.1 Acidobacteriota bacterium
ACCCTTTGGCGGTGGTGGAATCAGTTTCGCCTCGGCCTTTCGCGGGACTACGCGAGCACAAACGACTAGGGTAGTGGGGCCGATCCCTGCCAACCCAAACCTGCCGTTTGATACCATCACGACGACTTCGACGCAATCATTCAAGCTGTATTCGAATATGAATCCGATGGCCTTGTACATCACGGGTGGTGTTGACGGGCGCGTTTCCTTTTTATCCATCCGTCCGGAATTCCGCTATGGACATTGGGTGAATTGGGATATGCGGCGAACTAATATTAATGCTCAACACGAT
>QHWY01000433.1:0-457 GCA_003223875.1 Acidobacteriota bacterium
GGATTTTCCTCACTGCGCCGGTGAAGAGAAATGTGTGATCCACCATGATCTTGAGCCTATTCCGGGTCGCTAGCTCGATGAGCTCCTCGGCCTGTTGCGTCGTCGAAGTGAAGGGTTTTTCGACGAAGACGTGCTTTCCATTTTGCAGCGCAGATTTCGCCAGGTCGAAGTGCGTCCAGACCGGAGTGACCACCGCGATGGCATCGATTTGCGTCGAGGTCAGGAGCTCGGAGCAGTCCCTTGTCAGCTCGACGTCGGGACGAGCCTGTCTTGCTCCTTGGAGATTGGCAGGATTGCTGTCGCAGATGGCTACGAGCTGGCAATTTTCGAGACCCTGGAGATTCCTGACCACGTTCGGACCCCAATAGCCGTAACCGATGACCCCAATACGTAGCTCTGCGGCAGGTCCTGGTTGACAGGTGACGTAAACGTAATTTGCGGCGCTAGCCATAAAGTA
>QHWY01000433.1:510-3217 GCA_003223875.1 Acidobacteriota bacterium
TGTAGAAGAATCTTGATATCCAACCAAAGCGACCACGTCTTTGCATATTGGAGGTCCAGACGTACCATTTCGTTGAACGTGATCCTGCTGCGACCGTTCACCTGCCAGAGGCCCGTGATTCCAGGCTTCGCCTCCAGCACACGACGCCGGTGCCAGATCTGGTACGCCTCCAGCTCGTAAGGGATCGGGGGGCGTGGCCCGACCAGAGACATCTCGCCTTTTAGCACGTTGATGAACTGAGGAAGTTCGTCCAGGCTGGTTTTGCGCAGAAACTTCCCCACGCGGGTGACACGCGCATCGTCTTGTATTTTGTAAACAACATTTTGGTTATGGTCAACTCGCGCCGAGTCCGCTTCTCCAGCGATGAACCGCCTGACATATTCCTGGTGAATGCTCCGATCGTTCACGCACTTCATAGATCTGAATTTCAAGAGCTTGAACCGCAAGCCCTATCGACCCCCCCTTTCCTGCTTGAATACGATTGATCCCTTGGAAGTGAGTTTGATGGCAAGCGCAATGACCACGAATAGAGGACAGCAAAGGATCAGAGCTACGATGCTTCCTACAATATCCATCGATCTCTTCATGAAATAAGCCACTTTACGCGCCTCATCCCGCTCGCACAGGTCCGGATAAAGCTCTGCGTCAGTCAATCGCCCAACGTTCGCTTGGTCGCGATCCTCTGGAAAGAAGTGAAATGAGAGCTGGATCCGATGGACCTGTCTTGCATCCAACCTTGCACGCAGTGCGCCCGTCACCTTGCCGCAAATCAAGTTTTCCAGCGCGCTCCTATCCGTTTTATGGATCTCGGCGAACATGACGCCGAGTATCGCGCCCTCTCGATACCACCCGGCAATGTCCGTTTCTCGGGTGGAACGGTAAAGTGCCGACAGTATTTCGGACAGCGTTCTTTCGCGTTGATTCGCCTGGAGAACGCTTTCCAGGTTGACCAGCATGAGCAGAAAGCACCTGCCAGAACGCTCCGCTCTCTTCCGTTCCCAACACAGAATTCTCCGGAACACGTCCTCAGCAAGAATCTCGGGACGGTACTCGTCCAAAGAAACCAACTGCCGCGAAGGGAACCTTGGGGAGTCTTGGAGGATCGAACCCATCTTTATCATCGAGGTGCTCTTTATCATCGAAGTGCTGAAGCTTTTCCTGAGGTGCTGAAGCTTTATTCTTAAGATCCGCCCTGTACACATGCAGGCGCAGAAGTCTCGGCCAATTCAAAGGGAAGCGGACGGTCCATAAGCCTGGGTGCGTCTGGAAGCCTGGGTACGTCTTGGAGCAGCGACTCCGGCACGCGCATAATTAAAGGGACATGAATCCAACAAGTGTGGTATACTCATTAGGAAGGAGTTGCCATGCTTGCACGACTACTGCGATTGCACCCGAGCACATGGAAGCGGTTAGTACGACTCAGCAAAGAGGCCGAACGCGACGGAGCCTATCGCGTGGCGAAACGACTGCAGGCGGTCGTGCTGAACTCGGAAGGCCAAAGCAGCGGTGAGTTGGCGAGAATTCTCAAGGCACCGCGATCGAAGGTGTCCGAGTGGCTCCAGCGCTATCAGATCCATGGAGTCGACGGCCTGCTGGAGGGCTATCGGTCGGGCCGGCCCTCGGAACTGACGGACCAGCAGCAGCAACAGTTGGGAGATATTCTGGACAGCGGTCCGGTGGCTTACGGTCTGGACAACGGCATCTGGACCTCGCCTATGATCGCCTGGGTGATCGAGGAGGAGTTCGGCATCCAGTATCATCCCGGTCATGTACGCAAGTGGCTGCATGCGTGGGGATTTTCGGTGCAACGTCCGCGCCGTATTCTGGCCCGCGCCGATGTCGCGGCGCAGAACCGCTGGCGCCGCCGCATCTATCCGAACCTTAAAAAAAAGCCCAAGCGCGGCACTGGGCGCTGATCTTCACGGACGAAGCCAGCTTCCGGCAGGACTCGACCCTGCACGCCACCTGGAGCCGCGTGGGTTGCCCTCCAGATGTTTCGGTTACCGGAGAGCGCAAGAGCGTGAAGATTCTCGGCGCCATCGAACTTTGGCGCACGCGGTTCGATTATCGGCAGGACACCGCCTTCAACGCCGGCACCTATCTCGGCTTGCTGGAACAACTGGCCCGGCGATATCGCCGCCAGGGGGCCCTCATGATTCAGGACAACGCCTCCTACCATAAGGATGCCGAGGTGTGGAGCTGGTTCAAATCCAACCGGCATTCGCTGGAGGTGCATCAGTCGCCGCCCTACTCGCCAGAGTTGAATCCCACGGAACGGCTGTGGCAGCACACGCGCAAGACGGGGACTCACAATCGATTCTTTGGTGGCGTGGACGCCCTGTTCGCCACCCTGACGCGTGTCTTCGGAGAGATGCAGTCACACCCACAACTAATCAGTTCCTATCTGGCCCCTCTTTGTTGAACCTTATGTCCCTTTAATTATGCGCGGATGTATATTTTTCAGACTTGGGCTGACCTTTGGAGTACTTGATATTAGGGAGCAATATTGTAGCTGAATAAAGTGGCCGTTACGATCCGGTTAATTTCCAGCGGCGAGCCAGCCGAAATGGCAAGGCCGTTTCTAATTCGTTCGACTACTCTGTGGGCCAGAACCTCGACACAGTTAGCGCGTTGCTGGATCCCGCTCGATCACCATCAATGTGAATGACCCCGGCAGCACCGGCCGTCTGCGCGCCCCCGCTGGGGC
>QHWY01000434.1:0-2467 GCA_003223875.1 Acidobacteriota bacterium
CAGAAACTGTGCCAAAACCCCAGCTGTTTGGAGCGACGGAAGTTTCTAATTGAGCGAAGGCAGCTTCCCCAAGTTGTTCTATAGAAGGGAATGTCAAGAGAAATATTTCCCCGCCGAGCTGGAAGCCGGGCGGGAAGTTGCCATGGCATCCAGCCCCCCTTCCTGCGGTTTGTTGCAGCAGTCGGTGGGTTGGGCGAGGTACAGCGAAACTCGATTCGCCGTGGAAGCGGCGATGGTGCTTCTTCGATCCCGGTTCATATTAAACGTTCATACCCGACCAACGGGAGGCCGGGGGCGGCTGGTGGTTACTTAGTTTCTCCCTTTCCCTGTTGACAGGATGCGTTCTAGCGAACGGCGCGGAGCGGTCCAGGGCGCGGCGAGAGGCGCGGCGTAGCGAACCCTGGACGGCGAGGACCGTTCGGAGACAATCGAGGAACAGGGAAAGGGAGAAACAGGCGCTGGTCCATTCCTGAAACGAAACAAGCAGAGCGCGGATGCACTGTGTCAACCATGATTCTATTTGAGGCTCGTGGCCTATGGCTTTTTCGGGTTGTCCGAGAGGGCATTGGTCTAACCAGTGGCTTACCAATTTCAGTTATTAGGCGCAACATGTGCCCTCGGGGCACCCAGTCTCAGTTTCAATCCTGCACCAGCAGCTGATCCTCCGGAGTGGCGCCGGCCGGAGCCTTCAGAAAGATCAACTCCACTCCACAGCGCGACAGCTCTTCACTCAACAAGACCTGATAGGCATACTTTCGGCTCAGCCGGTCCGGTGAGTAGATCACTGGCACGCGGCATCTGTCATAAACATACAACCTCCTACGCCACACATCAATCCGCACTCAATTTCCGTCAAAACCCCAGCCGACGCTCAAACTCGAAGTTATCTTTTGCGTTCGGGGAGTCCTGTCACCCTTGTTGTCGAAGATCGTACTCGACGAGTTGGACCGGGAGTTAGAGCGGCGCGGCCTTCACTTCGTCCGGTATGCGGACGATAGCAATATTTACGTTCGTAGTCGTCGGGCGGGGGAACGTGTGATGGAAAGCATTACGCGATTCATCACGGCAAAGCTCAAGCTCAAGGTCAACCAGCAGAAGAGTGCGGTGGCACGGCCATGGGGAAGGAAGTTTCTAGGATTTAGCTTCACGAGTGCCGGTATACCAAAACGGCGGATCGCGCCGAAAGCGGTGGACCGGTTCAAGGAGCGGATACGGGAACTGACGAGCCGGACCAGAGGAGTCGGCACTGAACGAATGGCCGAAGAACTATCCCGCTATCTCAGGGGATGGATTGGCTATTTCGGAAAGTGTGAAACGCCTTCGGTGTTGGAAAGTCTTGAACAGTGGCTCCGGCTAGACTCAGGTCTGCGATCTGGAAGCAGTGGAAGCGGGGCACGACGCGGTTTGCCGAGTTGCGCCAACGGGATGTGGGCAAAGACCTAGCCGCTCAAACGGCAGGTAGCACCCTCGGGCCGTGGCGGTTGGCGAACTCGCCCGCGCTCAGCATCGCGTTGCCCAATGCTTACTTCGACTCGCTTGGGATTCCGAGATTAACTGTGAAACCGATTGCTTAACCCGCCGAACCGCCGGATGCGGACCCGCATGTCCGGTGGTGTGGGAGGAGGGGGGCCGCGAAGCTTCCCCCTATCCCGATTCAATTAAGCGTTACGGAGGTCCCCGAAAGCCCGTCAGGCAGCGGCGTTTCCCGGGCCGTCACCGTTTTTCGACGCTAGATTCGTGCCGAAAATTGAAACGATTGATCCGGGCGATATCGGCTGCTCGTAGGAGGCTGCGTTCACCACGTCCGCCGCAGTGATCTGCGGAACTTGCGCAGCCGCCGGCCACGCCCCAAGCACGCCAAGGCAAAACAGTTCCCAGACGCCGCTGTGGCGAATTTGGCCGCGGGACGGGGCCCTTATGATGCCAAGAATTCTACCGGCTGTAAATCCGTACCCTGAACAGCGGTTTCTCGCGCTCGGCGGGTTCCATTTCGTAGCTTTCTTCCGTTTTGGCCGGGTCGTAGCCGCGCCATAACCAAGTCAGCTCTTCGGGCAATTCGGAGCCTCCATGCGCTCCGTTGTGCGTGCCGCCGCCGAAACTGAAGTGGAAATCGTAACCGCGCATTTTGAGCGAATTCGCCATCTGGATGTTCTGCAGCGGCCAGCTTCCGTGATCGTTTTCCAGATCCTCGGAGCCATCCTGGAGCCAGACCCGAATATTGCGCTTGGGTTCTTTTCGAATCAGGAACGGAAAATCGTTGCCGCCCAGAATATTCTCCCGCGGGTCAGGCTGATCGTGGTGCCATTGAATGCTGGTGAAGCTGCCGATGTGCGAAAGCACGCGGCTGAACTGGTCCGGCTGCTGCCAGGCCACGTTGAACGCGCAGATACCGCCTGAAGATGTGCCACTGATCGCCCGGCTATAGGCGTCTTTGCGGATGTTGTACTTGGCCTGGACGTCGGCCAGG
>QHWY01000434.1:2544-3095 GCA_003223875.1 Acidobacteriota bacterium
CCTAACAGGCCGGGCTGGATGAGTACCTGAATCATGACCGGAATTTTTTTCCCGGCAATCAAGTTGTCGGTGGTGATCAAGACTCGGTAGGAGACGTTCGGCCTTTTGCGAGATTCTCCGTCTTGCCAGACCATCAGCGCCGCCGGCGTCCCCGGCTCGTACTGCGCCGGAACGTAGATCCAGTAATTGGTCTGCATGCCGTCGTAGATCTTGCTGGTGTGGACGATCTTGTCGGAAAGCTTGCCCTGGGGCGCTCCCGGTTTGAGATAAGACTCCGGTCCGTAAGCCGGCACGTCCTTCGAGCCGCCAGTGCGCGTTCCGTTCACCAAGTAATAGAACCCATGCACGGTTCCGGTCTGCAACTGGCCGGTGGAATACCAAAGATGGTCATTCGCCGCTCCGCTCGCGCGAGTCATGGGCCCCATAGCGCGGTCGTCCACGTAAAGCACCGGCTGAGCGTCCGATTCAAAAGCCCAGATGAAATCCGGGCCTTCCCCCGCGAACGCTGTTCCTTTCTTGATCTGTTCTTCGCCCAGCGAAGCCCTGAGGGT
>QHWY01000236.1 GCA_003223875.1 Acidobacteriota bacterium
GAAGTGCGTGCTCAAACCGCTTAATTCGACGGGCGTCCTTGAACGTTTTCATGGCAGCCCATGGCAGAACTCTT
This sequence comes from Acidobacteriota bacterium, assembly GCA_003223875.1. GTDB lineage: Bacteria > Acidobacteriota > Terriglobia > 20CM-2-55-15 > 20CM-2-55-15 > 20CM-2-55-15. The sequence continues at coordinate 75 of QHWY01000236.1, forward strand.
GAGGGGGACGGGTTGCGAGCGCCATGGGCCCAGATCGGCGGAGACGCGACGCAGGCGATGCTCTTTCATCGCCGAGGAGCGGCGAGCACCGAGATGGGCCCATGCCGCCGCAACCCGAAGGGCGCATGGCGGTTGCGGGCAGCATGCCTCGTCGCCGATGAAAGAGCATCGACTCCTCGGCGCTCCTAGCCTTCTACCCGCAAGCGCCATGCGCGCGCTCCCTCGGAGTTCTGCCACGGGCTGCTAGCGTTCGTCTACTGCTCTTTCCCTCCCATCTGCACTTCAAACCCCTCGGGATCCTGGACGTGGAAACTTCCTTCGGTCGTGCGTATCTGCAGTCCACGGCGCTTCAGTTCGGCTTCGACGGCAGGCTTCACACTCTTATCCGTGTCCCAGCCGGCGATCGTGTACGCAATGTGATCCACCTTTCCTGCGGGCGTACGGTTCCGAACGATCAGAATATTGTCCCCAAAGGACAGACGGCATTGCATTCCGTCGTCTCTGGATACCTTCATCCCGAACAGACCCGAGTAAAAGTCGCGCAGCTTGGTGTAGTCCTTACATGGGTAGGAAACGTGGTTAATGGCGGTCGCTCTGGCCACATAGCCTTCTGCCGGCGCCGCTGCAGACGCGGTCGCAGCCGATGCGGCCGTTGCCGCCAGAGCCAGACTCTGGATGAGCTGCCGGCGCGACATCTTTCCCTGTTCGAAGTCTTGAAGCAACTTTGCAATGATGTTTTCCATATCATCCTCCCTTGGCGCTTCTTCTACGTTGAATCTTTGCCGGTTCGCAAGTTATTTCGAGTGCCTTTTATTGGTATAATCCGGCGAAATTTCTAAGAACCTTTATGCGCTTATCAGGAACGTTATTTTTTGCGGTCCTACTTTCAACCCAGACCACCAACAATCCCTCAGATCGCGCGCAGCAGGTGGTTGGGCGCCTCGACTTAAATGGGTACAAGGCGCACATCAAAGGACTATCGCAATTCGGCGATCGCATACAGGGCAGCCAGCGCAACCGCGATGCGATCGACTGGCTGGAAAAGCAACTGCGTAGTTTCGGGTACACGAATGTCGAACGGCATCGGTTCGCCTCAACCAGTGGACCATTGGAAAACATTTACGCCACAAAGGTCGGCGCGACGACACCCGGGGAGATGTACATCGTCTCAGCACACATGGATGGGCGGGGCGGGGGTGAGGCAGCGGACGACGACGCGTCCGGGTGCGCGATTATCCTCGAACTCGCTCGAGTTTTAGCAATGCCGGACGTCCGAACGAATCGCTCGGTGAGATTCATTTTTTGGAATAACGAGGAATTCGGAATGGACGGCAGCGGAACTTATGTGAGCGAGAGGGCACCATTGCAGGCCACACCGGCCGAACCGAAGTGGCTCGGAATCATTCAGCACGACATGATGATGTACGACCACGGCATGCCTCCAGCGGCGAAGCAGAGCCCTAAAGCCGATATCAACATTGATTACCAGAGGAATTCGTCAAAATCGGCCGAGTCCGCGAAGCTGGCAGCCGTGCTTCAGGAGGCGAACCGGTCGTATGCTCGGGATTATCCTGCAACCGTCGGGACGAATATGGCCGGGACGGACTCGATACGGTTTGAAGACGTTGTTGCCTCCGTCAGCGTTCGCGAAAACGAGAGAGTGACGGGAATTGTTATGGGCTCAAACCCCCATCATCATCAGCCGACGGACAAATACGAGAGTTACGCCGAAGAAGACTTTCGGTTTGGCTTTACCTCCGCAAAGACAACCCTGGGTGCTCTTGGAGAATTGGTGGGCATCAATCTCGCAGGTGGAGCCAAGGATTGAGACCGTACGAAGTGTGAACGAATTGTTTCGCCGCGAAGCGGCGACAGAAAGGTAGCCCAGGGCGGCAGCCCTGGGAAGACGTAGAGTGATCGAAAAGCCCCGGAGGGCCGCAGAATCTATCGCCCTCAGGGCTTTCCGCTGCGACGAACATTACCCAGGGCTTTCGCCCCGGGCTAATGTGTTGACGCCGCTTCGCGGCTATATCGGATAGACCACCGCTACAGCCGTACCATCTTTCCGTCGGTAACGAGACGGTAGCGCTCGTTCCGCCACGTGATTTCGTCGCCGGCGAAGCTTGCGCACCATACGAAAAATCCCAGGAGATCACGGAGCGGATAAAGCCAGCAGAAGCGCAGAGCTTGTGGATCGCCAATGACAGCCCATCCGATTGCAACCGATTGGAGCATCCGATTCAGAAATGCCCAGGCCAGAAAAATGCCTCCGACAGGCGAGCCATACAGCGCGGTCCCAGTAAACAAGCCGAGTAACCCGAAAGGCATCGCGTATGTGAGACCGGTTCCGATATGCCCGGCGTGGCGGGAGAATCGCGTGCTTCTCATCCAACGCACCTGGTGCGCAAGCGATGCTCGCGCCGATGTGTTCATGGCCACATGATCGATGAAGTGCCGCGACAGCACCACACGCTTTCCCAAGTGAAATGCAAGCTTTCCCAGAAGGTAGTCGTCCGCGCAATACGATCCTAGCGAACGAATGCCGCCGATCGATTCAAGGACGTCTCTGCGCGTTGCCATCGTCGGCCCTAGGGCGAATCGCATGCCTTCAAGCATGTTGGCGATAAGAACTCCGGATGTCATTTCAATCGACATGCCGAGGGCTTCTAATACAGACCAGAAACCGCCGGCCGCAACGCCGCGATAAAGACACGTCACGACACCAACTGCCGAATCCAGCAGGGGGGTGACGACTTGCTCGAGACAATCCGGGCTCACATGAACATCACTGTCGGTGATTACCAGATACATTCCAGCGGCCGATACCATTTTTTCCAACGCAAAGATTTTCGCGTTCGGGTATTCCGGTTCCCCTGACAAGACAACAGACGTTTTCACTTCCGGATATTTGAGCCGAAGGCCTTCAACGATTCGAAGCGCGGGATCGTCCTTGTGCCGGGCCCCAAAGACGATTTCAAATTTCGGATAGTCCTGCCGGAAAAAACTTTCCAGATTGCCTTCCAGCATCGGTTCCATCCCGTGCAGGGGCTTCAGTACACTGACAAACGGCAACTCCGTTACGGGTTGCCTTTCACTTCCAGATTCTCTGCGGAACCGTCGCGCCGCTATGAGGGCCAGAAGCAAATAGACGGTGCTCGAGAAGAGTCCCAGAATCGAGCAGACGAAAAGTACGCGGATCATGAACGCCTGTTCGTGAGCAGATATTTTCCACCGCTCGCAGCAACAACCTGGACCGTAGAGGCGCCGATCAACTGATGAATGCGCGGGAGATCCTCATGGTTAGCGAGTAGATAATAGCGATCAGCGCTTTGCCATAACGCCTGTAAGTCGGAATCACCAATGAACACCTGCGCAGCACCGGGAGCATACGATCCATATTCCAGATTGTCCTTCCTGCCGTTCCAGAGCAGCGCCTGACGATTCGTGTAAAACAAGATCGATGAAAAAGCGTAATACGCGTCGGCCTCGATCAGTTTCCCAGGAGGGGCGTTCGTGAGAGCATCGGCAAGAGGCTTCGAGCCGAGATAAGGATCGAAGACGATCATGGCCAGACGCGCGGCATGAAAGAAGAGAATCATTGCTGCGGCCATCACGAAGAAACAACGGCGCTGGTTGGGCCAACAGCGTGCAATGCCGATGGCTCCCATCAGTACGGCCACTCCCGCGATAAATAACGGCAGCCGCAAGTAGGCGAAAGATGGAAGCGTGAGATCACCCATATGTCCTAAGGACAAGGTGTATAGCTCCGGATGTTGGTTGAGAGCTGCCGAGATATCTCCGGGTGCCGGCAACGTTCGAACTTTCCAAAGGATGATTCCGATCACTAGAGCGGCCAATAACAGCAGTATGCCCCACGCCCTGGTGCCGCGTTTGATCCAGACATGTTCGGCGCTCATCGCTGACCCGACGAGCAATGCTAGAGCGGGATAGATCGGCAGCGAATAATATTCCTGGGTTGTTGAGAAGCTGAAGAAAGCCATCACGAACCCTGCCCAGCACAGCGCCAGCAGCCGTGTCCGGCCTGCTCTATCCACAGCCGTATAAGACAGCCGGGCGGCAGCCGGAAAGTAAAAGCTCCACGGCATTAACCACACAAGGTGGAGAGTCCAAAATAGAAAGCGAGGCACCGTGTTGTAATCGCGCGGATAACGGAGATTCAGAAACCGCAACACGTGTTCATTCATGAAATAAAACCAGAAGAAGCCGTGATACTGGCCCGGCACGCTACGGAATGTAAAATCGAAGATCGGCGGGTTCCGCAACGTGGCCAAGATGACCCACGGCGCCGTAATCACAATGACGATTCCTGCGCCCCAGAACGGACGCAGACGCCGCCACGCTTCCGCTGAAAAGAGTTGGCGCGTGACGGCCATATAGACGAAGGCGGCTCCTGCCGGAAATACAATCGCGATCAGGCCCTTCAGAAGAAATCCGACTCCAACGAATACAGCAAACAGCATTGCCCACAAGCGCGTATTGCGCTCACCGGGGTCGAGCGTGCGCAGGAAAAACCACATCGCCATCGTGAGTGTCAGCGTGAGCGTTGCGTCTGGAATGAGAATCCGGGTGAACAGAAACAGACCAATACACGTGCTCAAAACCAGCCCGGAATAAAAGCCCGCATCGCTTCCAAAAGCCCATCGGCCAAACCGCGCCGTGACCCAACACAAGCAAACCACCATCAAAACCAGAGGCAGCCGTCCCGCCCAGTCGTGTACGCCAAAGAGACTGAACGACGCCGCGATAAGCCAATAGTTCAGCGGCGACTTTTCAAGATAAGCGATGCCGTTGAGGCGCGCCGTAACCCAATCGCCGGACTGAAGCATGTTGCGAGCGATCTGCGCCTGCACAGCATCGACGTCATCCATAAGATGAGGGGGACTGAATGCGCAGCCAAGGAAAATGACAGCGGCGATGAGGACGACCATCAGGTCAGACTTGGAACTGTTGCGGGTGGCGGCGGAACTTTGTACTCGAGCGGTATCGACGGCGATTGAATCCTCCACTTCTTCATCCACAGGAACAGGATCATCAAACCCCATAGGTGATAACCCGAGTTCGCGCGTCTTTCAAGATGATCTTTGAGGACAGATTCCACCTCTCCCCACCGGATTAGACCGGTTTCCTTCACAGACTGTTCGGTTATTACATCTAAGAGTAGCGGTTTTAGCCGTCCACGCAACCATTCATGAGCAGGTATATCGAATCCGGTTTTGCCGCGCCGCAAGATGGCGGAAGGGAGCTTGTCTTTCATCAGCTCTCGCAAGATGAATTTCAATTTCGAGCCGCGAATCTTGAAATGTACCGGAAGAGATTCGGCAAACTCACAGATGCGGTGATCCAGAAAAGGAGGACGCACCTCGAGCGAATGAGCCATGCTCATGCGATCCACTTTCGAGAGAATGTCGTCGGGGAGGTAATACTGCCGATCGAATCGTAGATGCCGGTCGAGTTCGGAAGTCCCGGCGACTCGATTGACCAGCCCCGCCAGCGTCTGCCCTTCCGAATTCAGGAGCAGCCGTTCTTTCTCATCCTCGGAGAACGTTCCTGTCCAGAAGATGTGCGCTTGTTCCGGCGGCATGAATGATCCTTGCAGGAAACGCTTCAGCTTGTATTCCAGGCTGATCTTCTCATCCGAAACCGGCCAATGGCGCAGGAGATCCATTCCTCGAGCTCGAAGAGTCGCGGGAATCCGCCGGAACCAGCGCGCGTAACGATCGGCGAGGTAAGTAATGTAGCCGCCGAACAACTCGTCGGCGCCTTCCCCGGAAAGCGCGACGGTAACATCTCTTCGGCTCATTTCAGCCAGAAACCACACAGGCAGCGCGCCCGCATCGGCGCAGGGCTCATCGGAATAATAGGCGAATTGCTCGATTGCGTTCTCTAAATCGAGACCCTCGTTTAGGTCCAACTCCACGTGATCCGTGCCGTAACGTTTCGAGATCGCCGCAATATATCCGCTCTCATCGAAGGTGCGCCCCTTGAACGTAATCGAGAAAGTTTTGAGGCGCGTGGAAGAAATCTCAGATGCATAGTGAACGATAGTTGACGAGTCGATTCCACCGCTCGCCCAGATTCCTAAGGGAACATGCGACACCAAATGCTCGCGGACAGAATCGCGCAGCAACCCATCCAATTCTTCTTTGGCATCCTCGAGAGTTCGATGGCGAGTTGCAGTGGCAGGTTGCCAGTAGGCGTACGATCTGGTTTGTCCGTCGGTCCATTCCATAACGTGGCCGGGAGGAAGCTTCTCAATGCCGCGAACCATAGTGTACGGCGCAGGGACGTAGTTCAGACGCAAAAAGCAATTCAAACCATCCAAGTCGATTTGCCGCTCGACGACCGGATCTTGGAGGATGGCTTTGATTTCGGACCCAAAAAGGAGATCGCTACCGGCGCGGCAGAAGTAGAGCGGTTTGATACCGATGCGATCTCGCACCAAGACCAAACGTTTTTGCGACCGGATCCAAATCGCAAGTGCAAACATCCCACGCAATCGTTTAAGACATTCAATGCCCCATTCACGAAATGCATGTAGCACGACCTCCGTGTCCGTGGACGAAATGAATCGGCAGCCTTTGGCACGAAGCTGATCCCGCAATTCCCCGTGATTGTAAATTTCGCCGTTGAATACCAGGATGACGTCGCCGTCTTCGCTAATAACCGGTTGATCTCCGCCGGTGAGATCGATAATCCTCAGCCGCACAGCGCCCAAAGAAACATCCGACGATTCGTAGACGCCTTGCTGGTCCGGGCCGCGGTGAACAAGCGTACGGATGGCGTTTCGAATACAACTCGGACTCACACGATGGAACCTATGCGTAAAACCAGCGATGCCGCACAAGGACTCTCTCCGCTCAAACAGAATAGGCGCACTCGGAACTCAGGAAGGAAGGCGAGTCCGAATGCAAAGTAGCTCAAAACGGGCGAAATTGATTTCCGCTCTCGGGGGCGGATTATAGCTTACTTATTCACCTGTGTTGAGCAAAAAGCCAACCCACCAGGTCGGGTTCGGTGAAAGCGGGCAACCAAATCTCGTGGGCGAGATTACGGTATTCGGTGTACCGTGGATGTCCTCCCGCCTTTCGAATCGCAGCGATCATTTTTCGCGATTCGGCCACAGGGATGATCGGGTCGCGAGCTCCGTGGAAGGCCCAGATCGGCACCTTCGCGAGCCGGTAGGCTTGTGACGGATCTCCGGCGCCGCACAACGCAATCGCGGCAGCAAAAAGATCCGGCCTATGGGTGATGACGTTCCATGTGCCGACGCCACCGTCGGATTGTCCGGCAACATAAATCCGGTTCGCATCGATGTTGAACTCGGCCCGCACCTCGTCGAGTATTCCGAGGACCAGAAGCATCTCCGGACTGAGCACTTCGATACCGTCAGAAATCCAATTCGTTGGGCTTTGGGGAACAAGTACGAAAGTTGGATTTCTTGCCTGGTTTTGCGGCTTCGTCCACGTGTGCGTGCCCGGAATCTGATCCCCGGATATCTGTGCCCGATTGTTCGTTCCCGCGCCGCCCGCACCGTGCAGCCACAAAACCAGAGGGTACTGTTTGTCTTTGTCATAGGCCGGGGGAACAAACAGACGGTACGGCATCCTTTGCTTCGCCGCATTCGTGTAGACGCGTCCGATGAAACTATCGACCACATCTTGGGCTGCGCACGGCAATGCGAGCAGGAGTACAAAAGTTGCTGTGAGGAACCGCATCCGAACGAATATTTGGCCACAAAAAGGCACAAGACACACAAGAAATTGAAATAGAATTTCCGCGGGAGAAACTCATGAAGGCTGTACGCATTCACAATTATGGCGGTTCTGAGGTTCTGAAGTACGAAGACGCACCCGCGCCTGTTGCCGGAAAAGGCGAAGCGGTGGTGAAGATCGCCGCGGCCGGTTTGAATTTCGTCGATATTTACTACCGGAGCGGCCTTTATAAAGCGCCGCAACTGCCATTCATTCCCGGGCAGGAGGCGGCCGGAACGGTTGCTTCAATCGGCGAAGGAGTCTCTGAGGTGAAGCCGGGCGATCGCGTTGCGTACGCGATGACCCAAGGCTCGTATGCGGAGTTCGCCGTCGTCCCCGCCTGGAAGCTCGTACAACTGCCCGACAACGTTGACTTCAAGCTCGGCGCCGCCATCATGTTGCAGGGAATGACCGCGCATTATCTGACGCACAGCACGTTTAATCTGAAGCGGGGCCAAACGGCCGTCGTCCACGCCGGCGCCGGCGGTGTCGGCCTATTGTTGATCCAGATTGCGAAAAAGCTTGGCGCAACCGTGTTCACGACGGTCGGCAATGAAGCCAAAGCGGAGCTGGCGCGTGGCGCAGGCGCCGACCAAGTCATCATCTATTCCAAGCAGGATTTTGAAACCGAAGTGAAGCGGCTCACCGGAGCCCGCGGCGTAGACGTCGTTTACGATTCCGTCGGAGCATCGACGTTCGAGAAAAGTCTGAACTGTTTGCGCCCTCGCGGATATCTGGTCTATTACGGACACTCCAGCGGGCCCGTCCCTCCTTTCGATCCTGCGATTTTGGTAGCGAAGGGCTCGCTGTTTCTTACACGGCCGTCACTGGCGCATTATGCAGCAACGCGGGAAGAAGTTCTGTCTCGCGCAAATGATCTCTTCCGATGGGTCGGCAATGGCGAATTGAAGGTGCGGATCGGACACATGTTTCGATTGTCCGAAGCTCGAAAGGCGCACGACGAATTGGCCGGCAGGCGGACGACGGGAAAGGTGCTCTTGCTTCCAAATGACAATTGAACATTGAACAATGACAATTTCTTCGGAATGTTCAATGTTCAATTGTCATTTCTCATTTAAGAGCCTGTAACTCGGGTTTTTCTCCTGCGGATAATGGATACCGGTCCACATTCAGCAGCATCGATACGAGCTGGTAGTATCCCATTACGCCGATCAGATCGACCACGCCGCGTTCGCCGAATTTATCCACCGCAGCCTTGAACACAGGATCGCTGACCTGTTTGGTGTTCAACAGTTCCGTGCCGAAGTTGTAAACGACGGTTTCAGCCGCATCCATCGACGCTGGACGCTTACCCGCCGCGATTGCCTGAATGATGGACTCGCTCAGGCCCGCTTCCGCTGCGGCTTTGCGATGAGCGGTCCACTCATATTGAGCAGTCCAATACCGGGCCGTGATGATGATCGCCATTTCATTCAGTTTCTTCGGCAGCGACGAATGAAACCGCATCGATGCGCCAAATTGCTGCGCAAGGTCGCCCATTTCCGGACTGCGCAACAATACATTGAAGGGACCGCCCGCCCCCCGACGCTCTCCTGCGAAAAGATGCTCCATCATTGTTTTCTGCGCGGATGTCATTTCATCCCACTTCAGCGGTTTGAACCGGTCACCCACCAGTTTAATATCGCGGGCACTACTGGGAGCTTGGGCTTGCGCTGCCATCAGCGAGAGAACAATCAAACAAACCACGATCCATGCACGACGATGCATACAATCTCTCCTTCCACTTTGACGCAGAGTTTATAGCGGTCCGTTACGATTGGGAATCATTTTCGACGAGCACGAGATCATCGCGAAAAGCTTGACAGGCGCGTTGGGTTAATCGTAGAAAAGCGGACCAGTTTAAGGGCGGTTCAATGCAAAAAACGAAAGGCAGTGCGTATGACTGGACGACTTCTTGTCGTGTTTCTGCTTCTGGCAGGGACTGGATTTTCCCAAACCTTTGTGGGCACCGTCGACGGCTATTTCGGATACAACCTCAACAAGCCGCAGAGCCAGAGGAACCTTTATCGTAATTTCGATTTCAAACACAATCAGTTCAGCCTGAATTACGCCGAAATCGCGGTAGAGCAGAAGCCAGGCGACACCATGCCGGTCGGCTTCAGGGCCGATGTGGGATTTGGCGACGCCGCCACATGGGTTCACGCCGCGGAGCCGGCGGGAGCAGATGTGTTTCGCTACCTGCAGCAGGCTTACGTTTCGGCTTCACACAAGAAAGTCCAGGTGGATTTCGGAAAATTTGTGACTTGGAACGGTGCCGAGGTCATCGAGACCAAGGACAACTGGAACTACTCGCGCTCCATATTATTTGCCTGGGCAATACCGTATTACCACTTCGGTGTCCGAACGACGTGGGCGGCAAACGACAAGGTTACGCTCGCCGGTTTTGTGGTGAATGGCTGGAACAATGTGGAGGATAACAACACCGGAAAAACTGTCGGCGGACAGGCGGTGTTGAAACCTATATCGAAGTTCACGTTTACGCAGAGTTACACAGTCGGCAAGGAGCAAGCCGGCCGTAACGCCGATGCTGTAAGACATCTGGTCGATAGCATCGCCACCTTCGAGGTCACGCCGAAAGTGAGCCTGATGGCCAACTACGATTACGGCATGGACCGGGTCAACGGCAATCGCGTGCGCTGGCAAGGCATCGCACTGTATGGGCGAGTTACCCCGGCGGCGAAGCTTAGGATTTCACCGCGTTTCGAATGGTTTGACGACCCGCAGGGATTCATGCTTGGAATTGGAAGACCTCAGACGCTGAAAGAAGGCACGCTGACAACCGATATTGTGATAAACGAAAACATGTTCCTCCGCGGGGAATATCGGTATGACTGGTCGGACCGCGCTGTCTTCGAACGGGAGAATCGGAGGCCCATATCCCACCAAAGCACCCTTACTGTCGGTGTCGTCTTCACCTATTCAAAAACGAGATGATCGAATGCGCCCACCGACGAACAAGGAGAAATCCATGATGAAGCGTAAATGGCAATCCGTGACGTTTCTGATTCTGATCTTGAGCTCTGTTTCCGTCGCGCAGGCGCAGAACGTCAAAATCACACCTGTGGGAGCGCGAACGGGTGATTTTTGCGGCACAGACCGGGCGATGGTTTTTGAAGATCCTACGGGTGTCCGCATTCTTTACGATCCGGGACGCACCATGACGGGCGGTAACGATCCTCGGCTCCGCGATATCCACGTGATTCTGATCAGCCATGCTCATGTCGATCACCTCGGCGACACCAGAATGATGCAAGATCCCAATTCGCCGAACGCGAGCTGTGGTTTCGGGGTTGCCGGTCCTGCAGGAATTTCTTCCCCCAATACGGTTACGGCCGAGATTGCAGCGGCCAAGAATTCCGCAGTCATCGCCGGTGGCCCTTTAGCCACCTTTCTCGGCGTAAAGATAGCAGCTCAACTTGGATCGCTCAATACGGCCGCCTGTCCGGGGGCTGGGCTAGGTAACGAGATGACAGTGCCGCGGATAGCTCCGTGCACAGCGGGCGTGGGGCTCGGTGCTAAGAGGACTGTCAGGCATGTTTCAGCCAATCAGGGTGTGCAGATCGCAGCCGTTTCCGCCGACCACCCGAATGACCTGTCGACCACCTTCTTGACTGACCCGGAACGAACAAACCTCGCATCGAACGGAATCAGCGCCTACATCGGCCTCGCCAACGGCTTCGTCGTCACGTTCACGAACGGCTTGAAAGTCTACCTATCGGGCGATACGGGCCTGACAAGCGAGATGAGCACGGTCGTAAACGGTTTCTACGGGGCGAATCTTGCCGTACTCAACGTTGGTGATATCTTCACGACCGGCGCGGAAGAAGGCGCATTTGCCGTGTTGAACATGATCAGGCCGGCAGCCGTTATACCTTCCCACGTCAACGAAGCGGCGACGACTGGCGGCGTTCTGAACCCTACCTCGCGGACTGCCTTGTTCGTCGATCTGGTCTCCGCGGGAAGTGTTCCATTCGGCGATTTGCGCGACAGGTTCTTACCCCCAAGAAAGATCCCGGTCTACCTGCCTTTAAGCGGCATTACGATGGAATTTGACGGCGACGCTCAGTGCGTGTCCGGTTGCGGGTAGTCTCCGATTGTAGCGGCGGTCTATGAAGACACCCATGAGCCGCGGCTCAAAGTGAAGGATGAAAATGCGCGCCCCAACGCATCTAAAGGACTTACAGCGATATTTTCGTTACAGCTGTGAATGAATTGACCCGTCTGCCAATCTAGCCGCGAAGCGGCGTCAACAACATTAGCCCAGGGCTGACGGGCGTGTTGCCCAAGCCGCGAAGCGGCAACAGAACCTAGACCAGGGTAGCCCTGGAGTTTGATTTCCGAGCGGACACAAGCCGCGAAGCGGCGGCAGATGCTTCAAATCTGCCGCCCCTTCGGGGCTGTGACATGGACAAACACGAACCCCAGCGCTCGCGCGCTGGGCTATCTTCTCACGCCGCTTCGCGGCTTGGGCAACACGCCCTGACGCCCTGGGCTACCTTCTGTCGCCGCTTCGCGGCGAAACAATTCCTTCACACCTTCTGTGACCGCCGCTACCGTAGACGTAGTTCTCCGCGTGTTATGATTCCGCTCTCGGGAGGTAGCCATGAAGTTGCGGAGTATCTGTCTCGTTTCCTCAATAGTTCTTGTGACCGTGGTCGTATTCGTCCCGGCCCCGGTTTTCGCTGCAACCTGTGAGAGCTTGAAAACCCTTTCATTAGAAAACACAACTATCACGCTGGCGCAAACCGTCGCGGCAGGGCAGTTTTCACTACCCGCAACCGGCCGGGGTGCGGCGCAACAGAATGCGGCTTTCAAGCAGCTCCCAGCATTTTGCCGTATCGCTGCAACCCTGAAGCCATCGAGTGATTCCGATATCAAGGTTGAAGCGTGGCTGCCGATGTCGAATTGGAACGGCAAATACCAGGCCGTCGGTAACGGCGGGTGGGCTGGTGTGATCAGCTATTCGGCGATGGCAGAAGCGCTAAGACGCGGGTACGCGACCAGTTCGACCGATACCGGACACGTTGGAGGCAGTGGCGAATTTGCGCTAGGACATCCCGAAAAGCTGATCGATTTCGGGTATCGGTCCGAGCATGAGATGACCGTGAAATCGAAACTCATCATCAAGGCTTTCTACGGAAACGCGCCGCAATACTCTTATTGGAACGGATGCTCGACCGGCGGCAGACAAGGACTCAAGGAAGCGCAGATGTTTCCGAACGACTACGACGGCATCATCGCCGGAGCGCCCGCTAATCGAACTCCCATGGCCTTGTGGGTCGCATCCGCTGTTCTGAAAGACAAGGCCAGCTATATCCCCCCCAGCAAATATTCTATGATCCATCAGGCCGCTGTGAATGCTTGCGATGCGCTCGATGGTGTGAAGGATGGACTGATCGAGGACCCACGGCAGTGCAAGTTCGATCCGAAGGTCCTCCTCTGCAAAAACGAGGACAATGGCTCCTGCTTGACCGCGCCTCAGGTGGAAGCTGCGCGGAAAATTTATTCCTCCGGGAAGAATCCCCATACAGGGAAGGAACTGTTTGCATCGTTGGTTCCGGGAACCGAGTTGGGCTGGGGCGTACAGGCTGCCGGTCCGGATCCGTCGGCCAACATGTTCGATCACTTCAAGTACGTTGTGTACAAGGATCCGAATTGGGACTGGCGCACGTTCGATTTCGATAAAGGCATCGAGCGTTTCGAGCAGCCGGAAAACAATGTGATGAATTCAACGGACCCGAACCTTAAACAGTTCTTTGCACACGATGGAAAACTGCTGCTGTATCACGGGTGGGCGGACACGAACGTGCCAACGCTGAACACCATCAAGTACTACGAGAGCGTGGTTGAGGCGATGGGCGGCGCATCCCAAACATCGAATCGCATCCGGCTATTCCTGGAGCCTGGAATGGGCCACTGCGGCGGCGGCGAGGGCCCGAATGTGTTCGACAAAATAGGCATACTCGAACAGTGGGTGGAAAAAGGAAAGGCTCCGGACCAGATCGTCGCATCCCACGCCACAAACGGCGAGGTGGACCGCACACGGCCGCTATGCCCGTATCCGAAGGTTGCGCAATATAAAGGATCTGGAAGCGTCGACGACGCGGCAAACTTTGTGTGCAAGTAGGGAGGGTTTAACGATGAAGCGGAATATCCTCCTCCTATTAATCACCGCCATTTTCGGCTTTACTTTGTCTCTCCCCGCTCGAGCGCAGCAGCGTGGGCAAGCTCAGGCGCGTAAGGCTCCGCCAGCTGATGGCGCCTGGTGGTATCGGGGAACGACACCGCCTCCAACGAAACATCCGGATTTGACTGGGGTGTGGTTTGGAGGAGCAAGCGGCGATCTGTCGAAGTACACGCTGCCGGGACAAGAACTGATCTTGACGCCCTATGGAAAGCAGCGTTACCAAACCGTGGATCACGCAAAGGATCCGAATACGCAATGCCTCCCGCCGGGGCCGGCTCGGATGATCATGATGGCCCATCCGGCCATGATTGTTCAGCGTGACGACCTCGTGACGATACTCACCGAATCACAGCGGACGTTTCGTCTGATCTATACCGACGGCCGCGGGCATCCCAGTGACGCCTACGATTATCCGGAGTGGATGGGAAGCTCCATCGGACATTGGGAAGGTGACACTCTGGTCGTCGAAACCATCACCATCAACGATCGCACGTGGCTCGATACCGCGGGTCATGAACATAGCGACAAATTAAAAATGATTGAGCGGTTCAGGCTCGCCGACCCAAACACACTCGAGCACATCGTGACCTACGACGATCCCGTATTCTTCGTGAAGCCGTTCACAACCCGGAGATTATTCAAACGGCAGATCGGCGACCGCATCATGGACCACTCATGCCTGGAGAACGAGAAGGACGTTAATAGTCTCGTTCCAACGCTGGGTGATGCCGGCCGGTAGAAAGTAGCCACAAAAAGGCACAAAAATCACATAAAGCCTTTGATATATTTACGGCCATCTTGAGACAGACAGCCGTCCTCGACGTACGCGAATTCATCGATGAGCAGCCATTCAGCAGGTATCAACTGCTGGTAGCATCAATGTGTGCCATGGTGGTTTTCATCGATGGCTTCGACGCCCAGGTCATGGGCTTTGTTGCGCCGGCGCTCAGCGCGCAGCTTCACATTGCCCGCGTTGCTTTAGGATCCGTGATCTCGAGCGGAACGCTCGGCATGATGATCGGCGCCCTCATTTTCGGTCCTCTCGCGGATCGTTTTGGACGTAAGCCTGTTCTGGTGACATGCGCGCTGGCGTTTGGTGTTGGCTCACTGCTCACGGCCACTGCAACATCGGTTACTCAGCTCACGGCCTTCCGAGTATTTACCGGATTCGGCATGGGCGGCGCGATGCCGAATGCGATCGCCCTGACATCCGAATACATGCCGAAGCGAACGCGAAACGCGGCGGTCATGACTATGTTTTGCGGTTTTTCGTTCGGCTCGGCGGTCGCCGGCTGGGTCTCGGCCGGCGTCATCCGGCAATTTGGCTGGCAGTCGGTATTTCTCGTCGGCGGGACGATACCCGTTGTCGTCGCCATCCTTTTGATCGCCCTTCTTCCGGAGTCGATCCGCTTCCTCGTTCTCAAAGGCGGCAATCAGAAAAGAATTTCGGAATACCTTTCCCGCATTGTGCCGGGAATCGCAGTGCCTGACGAATTCATTGTGGGTCCCGATGATCATCAATCGAACTCATTTTCCGTCGGGCAGCTTTTCACCGATGGGCGCGCCGCCGTCACTTTGATGTTGTGGACGATGTTCTTCATGAACCTCCTCAACCTGTGGTTCCTCAATAATTGGCTTCCCACGATCATGAATGACGCGGGAATTGAAGTGGAAACGGCAAGCCTGGTCACATCCTTATTTCAGATCGGCGGATTGGTCGGCGCTCTGTTATTGGCCGGGACACTGGGCCGGCGATTATCGTTCGGCACACTGGCCTTGACGTATTTTACTGCAGCGATCTTCATTCTGTTGATCGGTGAGGCCGGCGCTTCGGTCCCCTTGCTGGTTGTGACTGTATTCGCCTCCGGCATGGGAGTGATTGGCGGCCAGACGGTCTCCAACGCGTTGAGTGCAGATTTTTATCCGACGTCGATTCGTTCGACGGGGGTGGGCTGGTCCTTGGGCATCGGAAGAGTCGGTTCGATTCTCGGCCCCATCCTCGGCGGCATTTTACTATCTTACGGAGGCAGCGCCCGGCGCGTGTTCTGGGCCGCCGCCGTTCCGGCTTTGATTGCGACACTGGCCGCGACGACAGTGAGTTTAATGAGGAGACATCATGAAAATTGACATCTTCAATCACATTTTTCCGAAGAAGTTCTTCGACAAGTACATCGATGCGGGCTCGGGCGGTAAAGATATCGGCAAGCGCGTCGCCGACATTCAGACCATCGTCGACGTGGATTCGCGCTTCCGGATCCTTGATGAGTTTGGTGACTATGTTCAGGTCCTTACGCTTCCTTTGCCGCCGTTAGAAATCCTCGCCGGGCCCGAGAAATCGCCGCAGTTGGCGCGCGAAGGCAATGATGGCTTGGCGGAGCTGGTTCAAAAGCACGATCGTTTTCTCGGATTTGCGGCATCTCTACCGATGAATAATCCGGATGCCGCGCTCAAGGAAATGGAACGCGCGCTGGATCGGCTTGGAGCCTTCGGCGTTCAGATCTACTCGAACGCAGTCGGCAAACCGCTCGATGCTCCGGAATTCCTGCCGATATTTCAGGAGGCCGTGCGCCGCGATATTCCGATCTGGATTCATCCCGCACGCGGCGCCGATTTTCCGGATTACCAGACGGAAACGAAGTCACTGTACGAAATCTGGTGGACATTCGGATGGCCATACGAGACGAGTGTGGCGATGTCCCGGCTCGTTTTTGCAGGCTACTTCGACAAGTTCCCAACCCTGAAAATCATCACGCACCATATGGGCGGCATGATCCCGTACTTCGAAGGCCGTGTCGGGTACGGCTGGGATCAGCTCGGCAAGCGCACTTCCGATGCGGATTATGTTTCTCTGTTGAAGTCCATGAAGAAACGGCCGGTCGACTACTTCAAGAATTTCTATGCCGATACTGCCTTGTTTGGGGCAGGTCCCGCGACAAAGTGCGGCTTCGACTTCTTCGGTCTGGACAATGTCGTGTTCGCTTCCGACATGCCATTCGAGCCCGCGCCTGGGCTGTACGCGCGCGAGACCATCAAGTGTGTCGAAGCGCTGGATCTGACGAAAGAACAAAAGGAAAAGATCTACACGGGCAACGCCGAGAAGCTGCTCAAGCTGAAGTCCGTCGCTGCCCGGCTGTAGCGGCGGTCTATGACCGCCGGCAATCCGGCAATTTGCGACATCGTCGGCGGTCATAGACCACCGCTACAGTGTAATCGTCCCCGCCGCAACCGTGTCGTCGTTCTCATCGATGATGATGAAGCCGCCGGTTTGGCGATTCACGCTGTAGGGATCGCATACCACAGGCTGCAGTGTTTTGATTCTCACCTGGCCGATGTCATTCGTCTGAAATTCCGTGACCGGTGATTCCCTTTCCAGCGTGTTTACGTTCAGCCGGTAATCGATTTCATTGATGATGGCGCGAACAGTCTTTGTCGTGTGCCGCAGGACGTACCGGTGGTTCAAGTGCAACTTCCGTTCGCTCATCCAACACAGCGTCGCCTCAAATTCCGTGCGCACCTGCGGAGGCTGCGGCTCGCAGGAAATCATATCTCCGCGCCCAACGTCCAGATCGTCCGCAAGAGTCAAGGTGACGGCTTGGCGGGCAAACGCTTCTTGAAGCGGTCCATCCTGCGTCACGATTCCTGTAATGGTGGTTCGCGCGCGGGACGGTAATACGACAACATGATCTCCAACCCGAATCGATCCGGAAGCCACGCGTCCCATATACCCTCTAAAATCCGGAAACTCTGCAGACGCGGGCGGGCGGCTCACTAACTGAACGGGAAAACGGAAGTGAAGCTTATGTTGCTGATCATCGACTTCGATGGATTCGAGGAGTTCGAGAAGCTTGGGTCCCGTGTACCAAGCCATCCGCGCGCTGCGCTCGGTGACGAGGTCGCCTTCGAGGGCGGATATCGGAACGCAGTAAATTGCTGCGCCGCCTAGACGATCGATGAAGTTCATAAAGTCGTTTCGAATTTCTTCGTACCGCTCGCGACGGTAATCGACGAGATCCATCTTGTTGATTGCGACAATGAAATGCCGAATCCCCAATAAATGCGCGATGAAGGCGTGGCGCCGTGACTGCGTCACCACGCCATTGCGCGCGTCGATGAGAATGACCGCAAGGTCGCTGGTGCTCGCGCTGGTTACGAGATTGCGGGTGTATTGCTCGTGCCCGGGCGCGTCCGCGATGATGAACTTCCGTTTAGGGGTTGCAAAATAGCGGTAAGCGACATCAATCGTGATACCTTGTTCCCGCTCGGCGCGCAGGCCGTCGGTCAGCAGAGAGAAATCGATGCCTTTACCGCCGCGCCTTTCGTTTTCGCGCTTCGCGCCTTCGATCTGGTCTTCAAAAGCACCTTGGGTTTCGACGAGTAAGCGGCCGATCAAAGTGGATTTCCCGTCGTCGACATTACCCGCCGTGGTGAAGCGAAGAACGTTACTGCTCAAAAGTATCCTTCCCGTTTTTTATCTTCCATGGTGTTCGCGCCGTGGTCGATGATTCTCGTGGAGCGCTCGCTGATCTTGGCCACGCCGGTCTCTTCTGCAATTTCCTCGAGTGTCGTCGCGCGGGATTCTACGGCGCCGGTGCAGGGGACGCACCCCAATGTCCGGTACCGCACCCACACCTTTTCGGGAACTTCACCGTCCTTGAGGTGCATGCTGTCGTCGGCCGGAATCAGCGTACCGTTGCGACGCACGACCAGCCGCTCTTGCGCGTAATAGAGAGGGACGACAGGAATGTTTTCCTGAACGATGTATTGCCATATATCCCGTTCGGTCCAATTCGAGAGCGGAAATACCCGTATCGTCTCGCCTTCGTGGATCGCGCCGCTGTAAAGCGACCACAATTCCGGACGCTGCCGCCGCGGATCCCATTGGCCGAATGCGTCGCGCAGCGAGAAGACTCGTTCCTTTGCCCGCGATCGCTCTTCTTCCCGGCGGGCTCCGCCGATGGCCGCATCGAATTGGTATTTGTCCAGGGCATGCAGCAGCGCCGCCGTCTTCAGTTGGCCGCAGCAGCGCGCGACGCCCAGCTTGAGCGGGTGCGCGCCCGCCGCGATTGAGTCTTCATTGCGATGCACGATGAGCCGCGCTCCAATCTGCTTGGTAAACCGGTCGCGGAATTCGAGCATCTCTTTGAACTTGTAACCCGTATCAACGTGGAGAAGGGGAAAGGGGAGCGGCCCGGGATAAAACGCCTTGCGCGCCAAATGAACGAGCACGCTCGAATCCTTGCCAACCGAATACAGCAAGACCGGATTCCGGAATTGCGCCACGGTTTCCCGCAAGATGTAAATCGATTCGCTTTCAAGCTCGCGAAGATGAGTCCAGTCATGAGTCATGGTTGTAAATGCAAGCCACACTCTTTCGAGCTCGATTCCCACCACCATCGTCCTGCGCGGCTGTCCTCGCCGGGGTGGACGGCTCGACTGCATGGGGCGCATCCAATACTTGGGTACGCGCGGTCATGCAGCGCGTTGTATGGAACGTCGTTCGTCCTGATATATGCCCAGACATCCTCGGTCGTCCAATCCAGCAGCGGATTTATTTTCAGGAGGCCATTCGCCTCATCCCAAGCTTCGAGTTCGAGCGTCTGCCTCGCTGCCGATTGCTCGCGCCGAAGCCCGGTAATCCAGCTCTTCTTTCCAACCAAAGCACGTTTTAGCGGCTCGACCTTTCGAATATGACAACACTGCTGGCGTTGGGCGACGCTCCGATAAAACCCATTCGGTCCATTCTGTTCGACCCACGTCTGAACCGCGATGGCATCGGGGAAATATGTCCGAATCGCAATCGGATATTTATTTCGCACCGTCTCCAGCAGCGCGTGCGTTTCTTCGGGGAGCCGTCCTGTGTCCAACGTGAACACTTCGATGCGTCGCGCGCTCTTGGCAATAGCATCGAGTACAACCATATCCTCGGCGCCGAAGCTGCATGCAAAGGCAGTAGGGGATTGGGTTCGTTCGATTCGCCTCAGATTTTCGATCAACTCGCGCGTCTTGCCGGCGAGGTCCATTACAACTCTAACCTCCAACCACGCAGGCGATACCCATCACGAGAAGGACGCAAGCAAGAATGCGGCGCATCATCACCTCCGGCAACCTGCTGCTGACGGTGCTTCCAATGTAAATTCCCGGAGTCGAACCCAGCAGCAAACCGACGAGAAGGCGATAATCGATATTTCCGAGTTGCAGATGCCCAAGACCTGCAACGGTCACGAGCGGGATCGCATGGGCGAGGTCGGAGCCGACGACCTCCGCTCCGCGCAGCTTCGGATAGAGCAGCATGAGGGCAGCAACGCCGATGGCCCCGGCTCCAACCGAAGTCAGCGTCACCATGACTCCCAAAACGATCCCAACAAGCATGGCGAAACGGTTGGATGCCCGTTCGCTCAGTCCGAACAGCTCCCCCCCAGCCGATATGATGCGTTTCCGCAAAAGGATTGCGCCAGCGGTCACGACCAGCGAAATTCCCAACAGCGGGAGCAGGATTGTGTCGATCGGTTTCCCGTGAGTCTTTAGTTGGCTCATGAGGAGGATAGTCGCAATCGATGCCGGCAAACTGCCAGCAGCTAGCCGTGTCACGATGCGCCAATGGATATTTCCGCGGGCACTGTGCGCCGTGACACCCGCAATTTTCGTCAGCGACGCAAAGATCAAATCCGTACCGACGGCAATGTCCACGGGAACCCTGAAAAGGAAGACCAACGCGGGCGTCATGAGCGATCCCCCGCCCACACCCGTGAGCCCAACGATCAAACCCACAATCAAGCCAACTACGGGATATAACGACTCGAACGGCAAGGAGCCTCCTGACGTCAACCTATTGATTACACAGCGCTAAGCACCGCACGAACACAGTTTATAGACTAACTTGATGGCTTAAATCAAGTATATTCGCCGTGACTTTCCGGTATGATGTCGAATAAGGAGGGAAAATGAGCCAAAAACTCGCAGCCCGCTTACTTGTTTTGTTTGTGACCGTTTGCCTGGTGACCGGATCCGCGTTTGCGCAAACCAAGGGCACTGGAAAGAAAGCGACGCCTCCAGCCGCATCCGCGAAATCTGAAAAATCGGCAACGAAAGCCGAGAAGAAGTCGGAGCTAATCGACATCAACTCGGCGAGCAAGAAGGAATTGATGACGCTTTCCGGCATCGGCGATGCCTACGCCCAGAAGATCGTCGACAACCGGCCCTACCGCGGGAAGAATGATCTTGTCCGGAAGAACATTATTCCTCAAGCAACTTACGACAAGATTTCCGATCAAATCATCGCACGGCAAGGCACGGCGGCCGCGGCAAAAAAGAAATAGCCTAAATCCCTTCGAGCTGGATGCCAATAAAGCCTTCATGACGAAGTTCAAAGAAGGTCCGCTTGTCTTGTTGCTTCGGGACGGAATGGTAGAGGAATTCAACCACGCTGCGCGGCAAACGGAAAATGTGGATTTGTCATACGCAAATCTCAGAGGCGGCGATTTGCGGAATGCGGATTTGCGAAAGGCTGACTTACGCAATGCGTACTGCCATACAGCGGATCTGCGCGGCGTGGACCTGTCCCAGGCCAACATCGAAGGGGCCAGCTTCCATCGCGCGCGCATTTCAGGCAGCTACTTTCCGAGGAATGTCTCGGCAGAAGAGCTGAAGATGTTGATGGAGATAGGAACCCGAATCCGATTACGGCAGATACCAGGTCAATCGGTCTCCGCCGGAACGGCGTTAAAAATAATAGTACCGCTCCAGGATACAAGCTCTGCTTCGCATGAACACCGCACGCATCCCGGATTTCCGGATTGACCGCGTTCCATCATCAAATTCCAAAGACGGCCACAACGGCAGCGCGTTAGCAACGGCGCATTCGATCCGGGCAAGGCTGAGCCCTGCGCTCGCTCGATGCCACCGTTCGGAGAAACGGGCATGAGTACCTCCTCAGCGTCTGTACGATGTGACTAGCGACGTGTCGGCCTAACCGGTAATGGCAAAACCGTCTCGCCACCATCCGGGGCGACTTTGGGTTCCAATTCTTCGATTTGAATATCCAGGTCGATTCCCTTCGTTGCGTGTACCGAATCCATCGGGCTCCTCCTTGATGTCTTGTTCAGTTCTTCTGAACGAGCATCGTTTATACACAAAGGACATTTCGTGTAAAAGAAAATTTTGCAAAAAAACTGCAGCGGCGCTCTATGAGCGCCACAGTCCAGCAGGTTGGAGATCGTCGGCGGTCATAGACCGCCGCTACAGTTCAAACCGACCCACTACGAGGCGTAAGGAATTGTTGACGAACGGTATAGAATCGGACCAGATTAGGTCATGACTCTGATGATCAAACAGCGCGCTGTTTCGGAAGTTGTGGTTCTTGACCTCACGGGGCGGCTGTGGATCCTCGATCTCCCGCTGCGCGACCTGATGAATGGGCTTCTGGCCGATGGCAAGCGTCACTTCGTTGTGAATCTGGCCGGTGTGGATTACATGGACAGCTCCGGGTTAGGACAACTCGTCTCCATCTGGACATCGATTCGGAACAAAAATGGTTACCTGACTCTGTTGAATCCGAGCAAACGCGTCCGGCGGCTCTTCGAAATCACCCGCCTCCATACCGTTTTTGAAGTCTTCGAACAGGAACCCGCCGCCGTCGAAAAGGCACGCAAAGCTAAGGCGCGCCCGTTCCATAACGTTAACCCACCGGAGACGTGAGAACCATTTCCGCAACGTATTGTGCAATGCCCATGCTTGCGGAAAGGCCGGGCGAATCGATGCCGATGAGGTTGATGAAAGGCGGCGCCGGGCGTTCCAAGCGGATCGTGAAATCCGATTTTCCGTTATCGGTCGTGAGTTTTGGACGGACGCCGGCGTAGGCCCACTCGAGATCCTCGTCACCAATTCGCGGAAGAAACTGCTGGCCAGCTTCAAGGAAGACCCGCTTCGGAGCGGGTTGGGATGGCGGCGTGGCGCTCGGGCCTATGTACAACCGGCCGTCGGTCCGAGGGCCAAAATGGATGCCTTTCGAACGAGACCGCGGCGGCATCGCGGGATACACAAGCGTGCGGATGCCCCATCGTTCGATTCCACCCTTCAGCTCATAATAGTCGCCGCGAATGAATTCGATTTCGTAGCTGGGACCGCCGGCCATCCGCGACAATTCATGCGCGGCAAGCCCCGCGGAATTGATCAGAGCGCGCGCTTCGACGGGACCTTGAGTCGTACGTACGACGTGATGCGATGAGTGGACGTCGATTCCGACAACCTCACTCCCATAAAAAAAACGGGCGCCGGCTATTTGGGCATCTTGAACGAGACCGTCCATGAAACCTTCGAGATCGATGACACAAACCGACGGAATGAAGATACCGCCGATCGCTTGAATCGGCGCAATATGCCGGACTCCACCGCGCGTCAGCACAAACCGAAATGGAATGTTTTGCTGCCTGCCTTGCGTCCACAGCTTCCACAGAGCACCGGCTTCGCGCCACAAGCCGGCACGGATGCTGCCGTGCGGAATTGCAATCAGCATGCCCGTTTCGAGCAGGTTGACGCCCCGCTTCTGGGCGTAGCGAATGATCAAGCGACTTCCTTCGCGTGCCAGCCTGGCTTTGAGTGTGCCCGGAATTTCATGGAATCCAGAGTGGATGACGCGGCTGTTGAGCCCCGAAGTCTCTTGACACGCCGTTGGGTGCTTCTCGATGGCCGCAACCGAAAGCCCGCGGCCGGCGAGCTCGCGCGCGACAGCGCAGCCGACGATCCCCGCGCCTATGATGCCGGCGTCGAACATCTCTCGGGAAAGTCGGTGAAGATGCCGTCCGCGCCAAGGCTCCGAAATTTTGACATTTCGGCCGGGTCGTTCACCGTCCAGACATGGATCTGCAGTCCCGCTTCGCGCGCCGTCTCAATGAGGGTTGGAGTCACAACGTCTTTGTGGGGATGAATCGCTGTCGCCCTTAGATCACGCGCGGCCGAGATGATGTTCGCCAGTTTCGAGCTCAATAACCCTATCGGGATTTCCGGGACAGCGCTGGCGAGCTCTTGCCATTCGAAGGAAGAGAGGATGACGTGGCGTTCGAGCCGCCGTTCGATGACGAATTTTTTGACGTCGTCTGCGATGCCGTTCTCCTTCAATTCGATATTGAGCAGGCATCGGGCTCCGAACTCGTCCAGAACGTCGGCCAACAGCGGGATCGGGCTGCCGAATCCTGCGTCGAACTTGCACAGGGCGGCGTAGTTCAGACTTCGAACGCGGCCTCTCCCATTCGTGGTCCGGTCAATCGTGTCGTCATGAATGACAACCAATTGCCCGTCCGCGCACCGGCGGACGTCGAACTCCAATCCCGTCGCGCCGCACTCCAAAGCTTTTCTGAATGACGCGATCGTGTTTTCCCCGCGCCGCGGATATCCTGGCGCGCCGCGATGTCCGAATATGATCATGCCTTCAGTTTACTCCCCTCCTAAGTTAGGAGGGGTGCCGAGCGAAGCGAGGCGGGGTGGTTCATTAAGGAACCCACCCGCCATTGTGCTCCTGTCGTCGCACAATGGCTGCCCTCCTAACTTAGGAGGGCAGCCGGGAATTTGATATAACGTTCAGGCAGGAGAGAGTAATGGCTAACACGGTCTCGGATCTCGAACGCCAGATGGATTCATTTCAGGCGGAATTCCGCCGGGTCCATCAGGAAATTTCGAAGGTCATTGTCGGATATTCCGATGTGATCGACGATATCTTGATGGCCGTCCTGGGAAAAGGCCATGTCCTTTTGGAAGGCGTGCCCGGCCTGGGAAAGACCAAACTGGTTCAGACCTTGAGTGATGCGCTTCACCTGCGTTCCTCGCGAATCCAGTTCACTCCAGACCTGATGCCGGCCGACATCGTCGGGACCAACGTCGTTCAGGAAAACGAGCAAGGCGATAAGTTCCTCGATTTCCAACCCGGTCCGGTCTTCGCCAACATCATTCTTGCCGATGAGATCAATCGCGCGACGCCCAAAACACAATCGGCGTTGCTGGAAGCCATGCAAGAGAAAACCGTTACAGTCGGCAAGCAGACCTATCACCTCGAATTGCCATTTGTCGTGCTCGCAACACTGAACCCACTGGAACTGGAAGCGACGTATCCGTTGCCGGAAGCTCAACTCGATCGCTTCTTCATTAAACTCCGCATGGATTTCCCAGGTGTGGACGATATTCACACGATTTTGGACCGCACGACGTATCTTGACGAGCCCACTGTCGATCGTGTGTGGGATGCGAAAAAGATTCTTCAGCTCCGCGAAATCACGCTGGGTGTGCCGATTTCCGAGACCGTCCAGGATTATGCGATCCGCATTGTGATGGCCACCCAACCCACGACTGCTCTTGCCCACGAAAAGACCAAGAAATACTTACGGTACGGGGCGAGCCCTCGCGGTGCGCAGGCTCTGATTATCGGAGGTAAAGTCAGGGCGCTGCTGAGCGGCCGGCCGGAGGTCGCTTACGAAGACATAAGACACGTGGTTTTGCCTGCGCTGCGTCACCGCGTGATTTTGAATTTCGAAGGCGAGGCCGAACGCATCGATCCAGATACAATTCTTCAAGCGATCGTCGAATGGGTGCTCGAGAAGCGTTAGAATAGGTCGCCGCTACAGTATGCAAAGTCAGGGTTTCTATGGATTTCAAAGTAACCACAAGACGCGCAGACTCGGTCTTGATTGTTGATCTTGCCGGCAGATTCACGGCCGGCGATGCGCTCACGTCTCTGCGCCAGACTATTCGTGACGAGATTGCCAAAGGGCACAACAGGATTTTGCTCAATCTGAAAGATGTCTCGTATGTGGACAGCAGCGGGCTTGGCGAGCTGATCATGGCATTGGGCACGGTTACGCAGATGATCTGTGCGGCGTGCGGCGCGACCGTCTTCAAAGACGATGAAGGCAATTGGGACTCGTGCCCGCAGTGTGAAGGCAAAGAGCGGAAACCATGGGGCGAGTTAAAGCTCAGCAACCCGGGGCGCCAGGTTACCGATCTCCTTCAGTTCACAAAGTTGTACACCGTGTTTGACGTTCATCAGTCCGAGGAAGAGGCGCTGGCGAGTTTCAGATCCCGATAGTCCCTCCGCATGAGCACCGTTCCGAACAAAGTCATTTACTCCATGATTGGAGTAAGCAAGTACTACGACAAGAAAACCGTCCTCAAGGACATCTATCTCTCTTACTTCTACGGAGCCAAGATCGGCGTCATCGGACTGAACGGATCCGGAAAGAGCACGCTGTTGAGGATTCTCGCCGGCGTCGACCAAGACTTCCAAGGCAAAACGGCCGTATCGCCGGGATTCACGATCGGCTTTCTCGAACAAGAGCCTCGGCTCGATCCGTCAAAGACCGTCCGCGAGATCGTCGAAGAAGGTGTCCTGCCGGTCGTGGCTCTGTTGCGTGAGTTCGATGAGATCAACGCGAAATTCGCTGAGCCGATGTCAGATGAGGAAATGTCCGATCTCCTGGAGAAGCAGGGAAAGGTTCAGGAAAAGTTAGACGCTGCTCAGGCCTGGGATCTCGATTCACGTCTTGAAATGGCCATGGATGCGCTGCGATGTCCGCCGCCGGAAACGAATGTCTCGATCTTATCGGGCGGCGAGAAGAGGCGTGTTGCCCTTTGCCGTTTGTTGCTTCAGAAGCCCGACATTCTGCTTCTCGACGAGCCCACGAACCACCTCGATGCGGAGTCTGTGGCGTGGCTGGAACATCACATCCAGCGATACGAAGGCACCGTCATTGCCGTCACGCACGATCGATATTTCCTGGATAACGTCGCCGGCTGGATTTTGGAATTGGATCGCGGCCATGGAATCCCGTGGGAAGGCAATTACTCCTCATGGCTCGAGCAAAAGCGAATCCGGCTGCAGCAGGAAGAGAAAACCGAGACGCAGCGCCAGAAAACTTTGGAACACGAGTTGGAATGGATTCGCATGTCCCCCAAAGGGCGCCACGCCAAAGGGAAGGCGCGCATCAATTCGTACGAGGTATTGCTCAGTCAGGAGACGGAGCGCCGTGCTCAGGATCTCGAGATTTATATTCCGCCTGGACCTCGGCTCGGCCAGGTTGTGATCGAAGCGCAGGCTTTGAAGAAAGCGTACGGCGGTCGGTTGCTTTTCGAAGACCTGAACTTCCGTTTGCCTCCCGGTGGAATCGTCGGAGTCATCGGTCCAAATGGTGCAGGTAAGACGACGCTATTTCGCCTGATTACCAATCAGGAGAGACCGGATGCCGGATCCATTCGCTTGGGTGAAACCGTGAAGCTCGCCTACGTGGATCAGAGCCGAGATCTGCTCGATCCGGAAAAGACGGCATGGCAGGAAATATCGGATGGACTCGATACTGTCCAGCTCGGTTCCCGTGAAGTGAACTCTCGCGCGTATGTCGCGCGTTTCAACTTCTCCGGCAGCGATCAGCAGAAGAAAGTCGGAAATCTATCGGGGGGCGAGAGGAATCGGGTGCACCTCGCGAAGATGCTCAAGCAGGGAGCCAACGTTCTGCTTCTCGACGAGCCGACGAATGATCTCGATGTGAACACGCTGCGCGCTCTCGAGGAAGCGCTCGAAAATTTCGCCGGATGCGCCGTGATCATCAGTCACGATCGATGGTTTCTGGATCGCGTCGCCACACACATTCTGGCTTTTGAGGGTGATAGCCGAGTGGTATGGTTCGAAGGAAATTATTCCGACTATGAAGCCGACCGCCGCGCTCGCCTGGGTACTGCGGCCGTCCAACCGCATCGGATCAAGTACCGGCACCTGACGCGATGAGGGGTTCGCCACAAAAAGGCACAAGATTTCACAAAGAGAATTCCTTTTGAGGGGTTTTGTGCCTTTTGTGGCCAAATTTTTCGCATTCGTTGCGGAAATTTCTACCGGATACCCGGCTTCTGCGTCTAAACCACTGTTGATTCATCGGGATTAACGCCGGCGGAAGCAGAATTGCTCAAGTAGACAGAAATACATGGGAGGGCTCGAGCCGTGCGAAAGACTACTTTGCCCCAATTCATCCACAGCAGGCCCACGATGTGCCTGCACTGTCATCTGATTGTAGAGATGGTTCATGAGCGCGATGCCGATCCCCAAAAGGGAGCATGGCAATGTCCTCAGTGCGGTCACATATATCCCTTCCAGCATTGGAAGATTCGAAAGCAGTCGCCGAAGAAGGCGGAAGCCGCGTAATTCTGCAATACCAGCCGCGGATTTGGCCACGGCCTTAGAGGCAAGTAAGATGTCCAAGTTGTTCTTCGTCAATATTCCTTACAACTGTTCTGACCGTGAGTTGCAGGAATGGGTGGAGTCGCGTGGGTTCAAAACGCGATCTATCCGCATCGTCCGCGATCTCGTAGCCGGAGTATCGCCTGCATTCGGCTACGTCGAGCTTCAAGACGATACCCAAACGCACGAAGCGATTCATGTCCTCAATGGTAAGAAAATGCGCAACCAAACCATTTTCGTCAAGGAAGCCCAGGTTCAAATAACGGGCGCCAGCCGCGGCGGATTGGAGCGCAGAACGGCGTAAGTGCCCGGGCCGCTAGGAGCTACAGCCGAAACCCCGTGAGAGCATCCACGATGGAAAATGCAATAGCTATAGCTGTCAACGCCAGACAGACGAGCGCGGCCACAAGATGATCCAGACGCTCCGGCTGCAAGGGATCTAACATTTTGGCTGTGGCGTAGCCGCCGACGAAACCGCCAAGATGCGCCCAGTTATCGACACCCCGGAAAATAAATCCGAAGATGAAAAGGGCAACCGCCCAGGACTTTGCCTGATCTCCCACAATGCTGCTGCCTGTGCGGCGGCCGTAAAACACCAAAGCTCCTAGCAAGCCGAAGATCGGCGCAGACGCTCCAACTGTGAAACCCGCGCCGCCCAGGAAAGGAATGAACGCGCCCGACAACGTGCTGGCTGCAAATCCCGTCACGCCTGCGATCGTATAGATGATGACCATGCGACTCGCGCCGTACATTTCCGACGTGGCGGGCGCGAGTTGCCGAATCCACATCATATTGAAGAGGATGTGTAAAACTCCGGCATGCAACCATCCTGCGCTTAAAAACGTCCACCATCGTCCGGCCTGAAAGACCGGAACCACACCGCTCGCACCGAAAACGAAGAGGCTCCGGCCGCTGGGAGCGAGGAAGTTGAGACCGCCCGTACTCACGCCTTGGACATCAAACGCCAGCGTCAAAACGTAGAGAATGATGCAGCTCCACATCACAAACTGGGTGAATCCGAGATCCCGTCCCAGCCGGCTCAACAGCGGCGCAAATCCCCATAACCCTGGGTTCCAGCGTCCGCACGTGAAACATCGTTCGTCATTGACCCCAACGAGATTGCCGCATGAGGGACAAACGACCGATCCCCATTTCTGCCTCAACATGAGATAAGCGTATCCCTTAAATGACAATTGAACAGTGAACATTGAACATTTTTTGAGAGAAATTGCCAATGTTCAATGTTGAATTGTCATTTCAATCCTCGGCGGAGATACAAATGAGTCATGTTATAAAGCATTCATGTGGCGGTGTGTCCCAGCGTTCATTCTTATTCATATTTTCCTTCCACCCACCTTCGCCCAAGATCCGGTGAAGGTTCTTGTGGACCGCCTGGATCTAAACAAATACAAATCGACCATTAAAGGCCTCACGCAGTTCGGCGACAGGCGCGAGGGAACCGAACGCAACCGCCGCGCCATAGATTGGGTCGAACAACAACTGAAGAGTTACGGATGCCTCAACACCGAACGGCTGACCTACAATTACGAGCCTGAGCCGCGTACGCGAACGAATCTGCCGCCAAACACGGCTGCGGGAGGAGGGCGTCCCCGGGGAATCCGGGTTCCTCCCAGCGTCAACACAGACCCTATGAAGCAACGAAATCTAAAACTGCGCGAGCTCAATCGCGAGCCCTCCACGCCGGGCCCGCGCGAAGAGGTGTACTGTACGAAGATCGGTGTCACCCATCCCGAGGAGATGTACATCCTCGGGGCGCACATGGATGGTCACGGTTGGGGTGAAGCGGCAAACGACGACGGCTCCGGCACAGCGCTCGTCATGGAAGTTGCTAGGGTGTTGAATGGTCCGGATGTCGAAACAGATCGATCGATCCGGTTCATCCTGTGGAACAACGAAGAGACCGGCCTCAATGGCGCCCGCGCTTACGTGGATCAACGGAAGGACCTTCAACGCAAAGAAGATCCCCCGGGATCCGGAAAGTATCCCGAGCCGAAATGGCTTGGCATGATCCAACACGACATGATGCTTTTCGATCATGGTATGCCGCGGTCCGATGGCAAGGTGAGCAAAGAGCAGCGTCCTGAAGCCGATGTGAACATCGAATTTCAGATGAACTCGAAAATGGCGGCGCAATCGCAATCGCTCGCCTGGACCTTTGAGCAGGCGAACGAGAAATACGCAACCGATTATCCGGCTTCAGTAGGCAGCCATATGACCAATACCGATTCGACTCCTTTTCAGGATTTCGTCCCCACGATCAGCCTTCGCGAAAACGAACGCGGAACGCAAATCGGAAACGGTTGGGATCCGCAGTGGCATCAGCCGTCGGATCTGTATGCGACGTATAACGACAAAGACTTCCGGCTCGGTTTAAATGCCGGACAAACTACCTTGGCTGCGATCGTACAACTGGGGGGCGCGCACCTTGTCTCGCGGCCTGTGCAAACGCGTGCCACCGCACCATAATTGCCGCGCCGACCGTCCAAACTTCCCGCTTCTCATCTGCAGGAGGTCTTGTATATGTTTCCTAACGTGCTGATTTCCAAAGGGGGTTAGACTGGTACCCAGCATGCAATCCCAACTCGGTGGGAATGCCACAGAACGGCGACATCAATAAAACCTTCGGAGTTTATAAAAACCTGTGCTGCGGTCTGGAAATTGTGCTCAATGAAGGAGCGCGGTTTCCAGATTGCCCAAATCATCCCAAACTAACAACACTGTGGAAGCCCATGGCCGGGGAACGTTTCCCCCGGGCCAGTGAGCTTCCGAGCGCCAAGAAGAAGCGGAACGATCCCGCTGCGTAGCTCTTCGCAGAGGAGCGGTGGCGCGACAGCGCCAGGGTGGCCCCCTCTGTAAGGAGGGCACTCCCGGCTATCCGTTCTTCGTCCTCCTTCGTTGCTATGATGCCATGACGTAATAACGCAAGGAGCGAATCGCGCGGGTTCGACGTCATTCGTACTTCATAGCGGATCCAAACGAA
The DNA here is from genome assembly GCA_003223875.1 of Acidobacteriota bacterium. Lineage (GTDB taxonomy): Bacteria > Acidobacteriota > Terriglobia > 20CM-2-55-15 > 20CM-2-55-15 > 20CM-2-55-15. The sequence continues at coordinate 31,265 of QHWY01000236.1, forward strand.
TAAATGGAGAGTACACGCATTCAAACGCGGTGCCGCCTTCGTATACCAGCAGATCGTCAGCGGTGAATCCAGTCTGGCCCGTGAGCCACGTCATGTAGTCGGGAGGAAGGGAACGGACGTCGATCATATAGACATCGGCACCCTGATGCTGTCGTTCTCTCGCAGCCTGAGCGATGCGCTGCGAGGCAATGCTCTTGTCCCCGGTCTGCGATGCTTCGGCAATGAAACTGAGAACATTGCGGTTGTGCACGTATTCGAGATAGCCGGCCCAATTCCATTCTGTCGCGAGGAACAGATCCTTTTCATGCATGTGGCTCGCAACACAATCCGCGATCCGTACGGGTGTCGATACGGCGAAGCGTCTAGGCCAGGCAGAAGTTGCCAAGTTGAGTCCGCCGAGAATCAGAAAAGCCCCCGGCAGCACAAATTTGAGGTAGGACCAACTCGACCACCGGGACGCGATGATTGCGGCCAGCCCGGCAAGGAAGATGTTGCTCAGGTTAAACCAGCGGGGCTCGGTTGCATCCCACCAAATGAAAAACGGGATGTAGAAGGCGTACAGCAGCAGCAGCTGTGCTGCTGTGCGAGTCTCGCCGCTTCGTTTCAATGGCCCCCATCGGAATGTCGCGACCAGGCTCGCGGCCAAACCAGCAGCTCCCAGAACGGGGACCCAGCCCGGTAGCTTTCCATTGTTCAGCCGCGCTTGAAAGAACTCGAACATCCAAAGTTCCATCCCAAGGATACTTTTGAAGGCTGTTCCAGCTACTGTCACAAACCGATCAGGGGACCAGCTACCCCACATGGGAAGGGCCTTGCCACCGTAACTGGATCCCCATCGGATCAATTCGAGCGCCGTTCGGCGTTCATAGGCCAGAATCCCGACGCTCACGAAAGCAGAACCAATAACAACCCCTGCCATCGCCCAAAACAGTGCCACACGGCGAATGGCGATTCGTGCTGCGGCAAACGGTGAGGCGATCAGGATGGCCGTACCAAGCCCCGGCAGAAGAAACACGTTGGCCTGAAATGAGAGAATCGCAAGTCCTGTCAGAACGCCGCAGGCAGCCAACGATAAGTTTGACTGTGAACGAACGAATAAGGTGGTGGCCGCCGCCACGAACATTGCCGACAGGCTGAGATAGTAGATGTCCGTGCTCATCGTCCAGTAGGACCAGGATACGCCCAGCATCAGGCTGATCCAGATGGCGATTTCCCGCTTCTCGACCAGGCACTGCAGCATCAAGTAGACGAATCCTAGGCCGAGCGCTCCGAAAATCGCACTCAATACCTGCAAGAGAGGAACGGTCCCAACGGGCACGCCGGTGGCTGCAAGCCCCTGACGGACGGCATAGCCCAGGGGCCGGTACAGCATGTGGTTCGGGAGAAACAAGTCTACCGGACGGCCGGAGTTCACCCCCTGTGCTTCGGCCATTCCATTCAGGTCGTAGTTTGTCGACAGCAAAGGAAGGTAGATACATAAGCCGAAAGTCACCACGACCGTGAACGCAGTGAGCTGTGGACGAATATTGAACTTTTGGGATATTGTCCGCATACGGATGCTCGATTCTAAACCTGTAGAGTAGCCGCCGCCATGCCTTTCAACGACGTCCAGGAGTTTGCGCACTATGCGGGCACATTCGAAGGGACCACTCTACTTCGTCTTCTATTCCGTTATCAATTCTGATTCTTCTCCGTTTACGATTGATGACGTTCGAATCACACCGAAGTCATGAACATGGATTTTAACGACGTTCGATTGAGATACGAATCCCTTAGCGACGAGATCGACGATGCCATACGTGGGGTTCTCTCCGGCGGACGCTACATTCTGGGTCCCGTTGTTGAAGCATTCGAGGACGAATTTGCCCGATATTGCGGAACGGAGAAAGGCATCGGTGTAGGTTCGGGCACGGACGCGCTGAAAATCGGTTTGCGGGCCATAGGTGTCCGGCCGGGCGATGAAGTTCTGGTGCCCGCACTGACCGCACCTGCGACGGCGATAGCGGTTGCGGCGATCGGTGCGAGACCCGTGTTCGTCGATGTCTCGTTGACCGACTTCAACATCCTTCCTGACGAGTGCCTGGAGCGAAAAACTTCGCGGACGAAGGCTATCATTCCTGTGCATTTGTTTGGGATGCCCGCGCACCTGAAGAAAATCGCGAAAGCCGGACTGCCCATTCTCGAAGATGCGGCTCAGGCTCAGGGCAGCGATGCGAATTGGGGCCGATGCGGTTCGTTCGGGCTGGCCGCTGCGTTCAGTTTTTATCCGACGAAGAACCTCGCCACTTATGGCGATGGAGGAATGCTCGTGACCTCTGATGCGATGATTGCTGAAACGTCGAAGCTGCTGCGCAATTATGGACAGCGTGAGAATTACTCATCGAAAATCCTCGGGGAAAACAGCCGCTTGGACGAGCTGCATGCGGCGATTCTCCGAGTCAACTTCCGGCAGCTTGACGAATGGAATCGCCGCCGTCGCGCAATTGCCGAGAAATACCGGGAAGCATTTCATGAGTTGCCGCTTGGGCTGCAAGCCCAGACCGGCAAGAGCAACGATCACCTGTTTGTTGTGACGACGCCCCACCGCGATCAGCTTCGCAGTTACCTCGAGGAATGCAATGTCCCGACGTTAATCCATTATCCCGTGCCCCTGCATCGACAGAAAGCATTCGCGGAGTTCGGCCCGGCGCGCTGTCCAAATGCAGAGCTGCTCTGCTCGCGGGTGCTGAGCCTGCCGATGCATGCTTTTCTGTTGGATGCCGATGTGGGTCGCGTGATTGAGAGCGTCCACGAATTCTTTAAGCGGAAGATGTAGCCGCGAAGCGGCGTCAAGACAATAGCCCAGCCTGCTTGTCGGCGTGGCTGGGATGGCAAAAAAATCTTCGTTGCCAATCGTGTTGGTTTTATTGGGCGAAGCGCCCGTTTGTGCCTTCAGCGGCTGATTTTTCTTCATCCGTTTTCCGTCCTCTGGTGTTTTACACACTATAGGGACTCGCAAGAGGCATCCCCGACGGCCAAAAACAATTTGCGGCGGCTGTAAGGAAAGGGGGGTCTGCGGGATGTAGTCAGTAGAGGGGAGAAAATCCGGTTGCCTTTCTCACGCCGATGCAGTCGTGAGTGTCCTTTCGGCAGGCGTGCGTAGGAGCGAGCCAGTCAGTTGCCCGCCGAAGCGGGCATGAGACTGGCCAGCGTCTCACTGTAGTTCCACGGCATCCATTGCGCGGGCTCGCGGGCGAGCCGATCGGCGTTTCGATGCAAGGCGGTCAGGTAGTCGAATGGATTGGCGTTGGAAAGCTGACAGGTGTAGATCAGACTCATGAACAGATCGCCGACGCGAGCACCGCGTTGTGTTTTATAGAACAAAGAATTTCTGCGATGCAAAATCGCTTTTTTCAAGGCACGCTCAACAATGGTGCTGTCGAGCGGGGCGCCGGGCAAGCGTAAAAATAGAGTCAATGGTTCCCAGTGATTGAGCATATAAGCGACCGCCACTCCAAGGTCCGAATTGGGTTCGCAGAGTTTTTCATCGACTTGTTTACCCAACCAGCGTTTCTTCTCATCCATCAGTGGGGCGCTTTCGGTCTGGTGGAGTTTTAGCCGTTGGTCCGATGTCATGGCCTGTTCCGCGAGCAATAGCATCAGGGTGGTAAACCTTGCCCAAGATTTTCAAGATGTAGCGGCATTCCTCAGGAAAGTTTGCAGCAGCTTCGACGAAGTAACGGCGGCCGTGCGTGAGGTAATTGGCGAGGATGACTTCCAGTTCCCGTGGCAGATTTCGCGACAAGGCATCGCACATTTGAATGGGCCTCGGTAATTCGCTCGCCCGTTTCGCCAGCACATCGGTGATGTTTTCTCCGGCGTGTTTGCGGCCAGAAAAGAACAGCGCGATTTTGCGGCCCTCGCGTCTCGAAACGATACCCGTCGTGAAAACACCGGTGCGGCCAGGTAATTGTGGATCTTCGACGACACAGTCGTGATCGACAAACTCGAGAATCTTCACCGACGTGTCATCGTTGTAGAGCACTTCGCCTGAAGCGGCCTGCCGGATGAGTTCCTCAAAAGCAGGCTGAATGTGCTCTCCACCGTCGCGTACCATTTCCCACTGCGTTGAAGCCGGCAGCGGTATGCCGAGATTGGCTTCAAGCCGTTCCAAGCGATGAAACGGAAACCCGCTGCCGTATTTCATTAGCGCCACCATCGCCGTGGAGGTCGCATCGTATTTCTCCGATCTATAAGGATTCACCCACGCTTGCCGAAAGGACACAGTCGTGAATCGGCCCCTGTTTTTTCACGCACCGGGAAACCGTTAACAATCTAACCGCGGGGCGCATTGATTTAGGCTGCGCGCTATCGCGTTTGCGCTTCGCGGCAAGGAAGGTAACAATGTCGAAGTTAAGTCAAATCACACCAATACTTGGCTACACGAAGGTGTCGGACGAGCTTTTTCTCGGCCGTCTGAACGCCGTTTACAGTGGGACGAACGGTAATCCCGCTTATCCCAATCCACCGATCGATATGAACGCTTTCAAAGCGGACATCGATAGCTACTCGGGCGTGATCACGGAAGCGCTCGATGGAAGCAAGAAAGCGATCAGCGAGAAAAAGAAGAAACGGGAAGCGTTAACGAAGTCGCTTCGCCTGCTCGGCCGTTACGTCGAGATCATGTGCAAGAACGACATGCCGACGTTTCTGTCGAGCGGATACGAGGCCGCTTCCACGACTCGTACTCCGGCAACGCCATTGGCTCCGGCTGCGATCCTAAAAGTCGAGCACGGCAACATTGGCGAACTGCTGGTGACGATGAAGCCTCTTCCTCGCGCCCGCTCCTATGATGTGCGTTACGCGCCGGTACCCGCCGGCGGCGGCGCACCCGCGACATGGACGACGGAGACTTTTGCCAGCGCGAAAATCGCCGTGCCCATCAGCGGACTGACGCCAGGCACGAACTACGCGTTCCAGGTTCGTGCTTTCGGCAAGCTGGGCTATACCGATTGGAGTGAAACTTTCACGCGCGTTTGCGCGTAGGAGGTGCCGTCAAGCGCGGGCTTAACCAGCCCGCGCTTTGCGTTTTCGTTCGGTTTTGTTGTCTTCCTCCTGCCATTTATGAGCAAGTTCATCGAGTTTCTCGAGAGCCTCGCTGATTTCCTGCATGCGTTTCGTTAAGCCATACGTCACGGCAGGAGGGATTGTCGGCTCGTAGTGGCGGTAGACAAAGCCCTTCTCCTCCAGATCCCGTAACCGCTCGGTCAGCAGGCGCGACGAAATGCCTTCGATCTGGCGCCGCAGGGCGCCAAATCGCGTAGGGCCGGAGGTGCTCAGGACCCACAGGATATGCATCGTCCACGGCCTGGTCAGCAGTTGCAGCAGTTCATGAGTCGGCCTTGGACAACGCGACGGAAGTTCCTGCGAGCGGCGCATGTAATCATCTCCTCACCTACTTACTTTATAGTGCCTACTTTACAAAAACAACCAGTTACTTAAAGTAAGTTTAAGAGGTGACCAATGGCTATCCGTTCTATTTCTCGCATTACTAAAGGCATCGCCACGCTTGAAGGAGCAGGGTTCTTGGTTCACCGGCCCTTCCCTTCAGCAGGACTGTCTGATTTCGATCCATTTTTGCTGTTCGACGAGATGGGTCCGACGGACGTACCGCCAGGCGAGGCGAAAGGCGCTCCGGATCATCCGCATCGCGGCTTTGAAACAGTGACGTATATGCTTGCCGGAAGCTTCCGTCACAAGGATTCGCAGGGACACGAAGGAAAGCTCGAACCGGGCGACGTCCAGTGGATGACGGCAGGCCGCGGCGTTATCCATTCCGAAGAGCCTTCACAAGAATTTCAACGGACGGGAGGAACGCTGCATGGGGTGCAGCTCTGGGTAAACCTTCCGAAGCAGGACAAAATGATTCGCCCCCATTATCAGGAGATTCCTCGAGCAAAGATTCCTTCGGCTCAGACGCCCGAGGGAAGAGTTTCGGTCCGAATTCTCGCCGGCGAATCGCTCGGCAAGCAGGCCGTGATTGAGACACGAACACCGATTCTGTATCTCGATTTCGCGCTGCAGCCGGGAGGCAAGGTTGTTCAGCTCGTCCCACGCGACTTTAACGCGTTCGCCTACGTCATTGGTGGGACGGCCGGTTTCGCCGGCCATCCTGAGCGCATCCAGCGCGGCAACATGGTCGCTTTCGCCAAGGACGGTGATGAAGTCTCGATTGAAGCGGGCGCTGAAAATGGATCCCCAGCGCGCGTGTTTCTCGTCGGCGGCCGGCCGTTGAATGAACCGATCGCCCGTTATGGTCCGTTCGTAATGAACACGCCGCGCGAAATCGAGGAGGCTTTTGAGGACTACAGCTCCGGCCGTATGGGCTCTATCGATTTCTGATTTTGAGAGGTGAGGAAAGGAGAAGTTATGGACACAGGAATACTCATCATCCGATTGTTCTTTGGTCTCGCCATCGCAGCGCACGGAGCACAGAAGCTATTCGGCTGGTTCGGCGGTCACGGTATCAAGGCAACCGGCTCGATGTTCGAATCTATCGGATTCCGTCCTGGCGCGGTCTTTGCAACCGCCGCGGGGTTAACCGAAATGGGCGGCGGACTGCTGATGGCTCTTGGATTATTCACACCACTCGGGGCTGCCGGCGTTGTGTCGACGATGCTCGTCGCGATGATCAGCGTTCACTTGAAGAACGGCTTCTTTGCCGTCGGCAACGGAATTGAAATGCCTTTTCTCTACGCTGTCTCGGCGCTGGGCATCGCCTTTACGAGACCGGGCGCGATTTCTCTGGACGCTCTACTCGGTCTCCATTTCTTGGCCGACCCATATCTCGTCAGCGCGTTGACTGTGCTCGCTATTGTCGGCGCCGCCGTCACGCTCACCGCGCGCCGTGCGGCTGCGTCTGTCCCATCCAGCCATTGATGGGATCGACCGGTCTCGAACCGATGACCTCCTGCGTGTGAAGCAGGCTCCACAGCTATATCTCATTGGTCTGCCGTTGTTCTAGCTCGTCCAACGA
>QHWY01000424.1 GCA_003223875.1 Acidobacteriota bacterium
ACTAAACTAAAGCTTCGGTGTCAGTAGCGGTTGGGGGTTCAGGATCACTCAAGAATTTCGAAGAATCAGCTGCTTGCCGTTTCTTTCGGGTTTAGGCAAATGACAGCGTTTATTGGGAAGGATCAGGGTTGGAAAGCCGAAATGCCAAGTGTCTTGGCGGCTTGCAAGAGCGGTTCGTCCTTCGTTGCCAGCGGAAGACGTCGGCGATGCGCGAGCTCGAGGTACGAAGCGTCATAGACGCTGCGGTGATAAAGCCTGGCGTGTTCAAGGACAGTCGCGAAAACATACTCAAGACCGTCGAGATCCATTGAGATGGCAAACTGTTGAAGGTCCCGTAGGAATCTGGCGCTCTTTTCAGGAGCAATTTTCTTCCGACGTTCTGCTACCACAAGGGCATTAGCCAATTCGAGCTTCCAGATAGCGGGAACAATTGCTTCGGCTCCCGCGATGAGTGACCCGAGCACGGCCTCTGTATAGTCGGTGCTTTGATCCTGAAAACACCAAGCGGCGGAGATTGAATTATCGAGAACGAAGGAACTCAAAACCGGCGGCCTTCTTCGATAAGATCCTGCACGGTGAGTTCAGGCCCAAGGGTATTTCCTTTACGCAGCTCTCGAATACTGCGACCTGCTTCATCGCGCGCCCGCTGCTTCTCGGCTTCGCCAATTACAGCGCCGTTTGGGGATCCTTGCCGAAGAACGGTTTCCAAAAGGTAAGCATCAAGAGTGAGCCCTTTCTGACGGGCCTCTTCGGTGAAACGAGCTACCACGTCTGCTGGCCAATCGAGATGAACGTTCATGGCTTTTTCTCTACCTTTCATACGCCATTTTACGCTCGGCACAGGCTTTCTGTCACGGCCGGTGGAAGCTTGCTCAAGCTAGAGCGATGTCCGATCGTTGGTCATTCATTTCCGTTTTTGCCTTCGCCAATTCCCTGTGCTTCGCCAAAAGCTCATCCGATAGCATGTCGGTTCCGAATATGTTCAGGGTCTTTTAGGGCAATGCGCCCTGGCAACTGTGGCAATCTTGGGAACATTGGCAACGTTGAATCTGTAACTTACAGACCTCATTATCCCAGAGACGGAACGAATCCCCCTCTCTCCGCTTAAACACAATCAATAAGATACAGCTGCACTCCATTCCTGACGTGCAATAGTGATTTAGAATAGCTCCCGCCTTATGGCCCTCAAACTCTATCGCCGGCACCGTAAAGAATGCGAAGGGAGCCACGCGGAGGACACCCGTTCGGGCGAGTTCGAAGAAGGGCGTCGTGGTTGGAAGAAGTGCGGTTGTCTCATCCATGCTTCGGGGTCGCTGCACGGCGCTTTCAAACGGAAGAACACAGGCCGAACGGACTGGCGCGAAGCCAAAGCTATCGCGCTCGAATGGGAAAAGACGCATTCATGGGATGGCGAGGTTGCCGTTCCGCCGATTGTCCCCGAGCCGTCGTCGCTGCCGAAACGTACGACTATTGAGCGCGCCGCAAAAACCTTCCTCGACGAGCTGCGGGAACACGCCGCGGCGGCGACCCATAAGAAATACCGGCTCCTGCTGAACCGGTTCAAAGCCTTCTCGGAACAGCGCGGCTACGTCATGATCGACCAGTGGGAACCGCTCGACGTGCGTGAGTTCCGGTCCTCATGGAAGGTCAGCCCAGGGACCGCCGTGCGAAACATGGCGATGTTAAAGCCGTTCTTTGAATGGTGCCTCAACAATGAATGGGTCAGCCGAAACCCGGCGCGTCTGGTTAAAAATCCAAAGGGCCGTGAGGTCAGGCGCGCAGAACAGAAGCTGCCTTTCACAGATGAAGAGTTGAAGCGGATCTACGAAGCGTGTAAAACATACGGACGAGAGTCTCGCTACGTCTGGAACGGCGACGACCTGGCGGATTTCATTTCTCTATCTATCTACACTGGGTTGCGCATCTCTGATGTTGCGCTGTTCCATATCGACCGCATGCTGCCGACTGGTGAGATTCTGATACGAACCACGAAAGCCGGAACGCATGTGTATACGTGGGTTCCCGATTGGCTGCAGAAGCGTATCCAAGAAAGATCCGAGAAGCATGGCCCTTTCATCTTTGGAACGCACAAGACGGAAACGCTGGAGGTTATCACTGAGGGCTCTGGCGGCGGAAACTGAAGAAACTGTGGAAGCGCTGCGGCGAATGGAAGGAGACGCCAACTCCGCACCGTTTCCGCCATACGTTCGCGCGTATCCTCTTGCAGAAACCCGGTGTCACGGTGCGCGATGTCGCGGAGCTGCTCGGCAACACCGAGGATATGATCCGCAAACACTATGGCGCCTGGGTTCCCGAACGGCAGGCGAGATTGACGAAGATCCTCAAGGAAGCTTTCGAAAACAAGCCCAGGCCGAGGCTGGTACCCATCAGAGGTGGTCGCACTTAATTACTATTCAACAGTCGACCTCGCCATCCCATGAATGCGTCTTTTCCCATTCGGATCTTGATGACTTCCGGATCGTCCTTAACAAGTTTTCGCACAGTCTCGCGGCCGAGGCCCCACAATTCGGCCAGTCCCCCTATGCGGTAGTGTCTCTCAAAAGTTGTGCCATCGTGGTCCTCTCGGGGTACAGGTAATGAATCCATCTGTCAATTCACATCAGTTCGGAAATGACACTCTGGTGGAGGTTGCCTATGAAACGGCCCGCCTCCCAAATGTGGGCAACTCTATCGGGACGTATTCCCATGAATCGCGTCAAAGTGGAATCGGCTGCAACGGGATCGTCTGCCAGCACGACCGTTTTGAGATAGCGCGACGAGCCGTTTAGAGGTCCATCGCCTTCCATCGCAACGATTGCGTCTGCGATCACGAACTGAGAGCGAACAGTGGCGCAGATATCAAGAATGCTTTCGTGGATTCCGGCCCAATGGAGGACATTCTTGGGCCAGCCGTAGCGGCATCCGGGCACAATGCCAAACATGTTTTTCATGCTGAGCGTGACTCCGGTCCAGTGATGCGTTTTTACTTTTGGCATAGATACGATGAAATCTGATGTAAGAACAGTTCGCGGCAGCCACAAATGGCCGAGACCGGAAAAGTTAGCCTTCAGTTTCGTCCTGATGAGTTCATCACGATTGAGATCCACGAATGCGATCTTGCGGTGCGCAAGCTGATCCCCGAGTCCGGTTTCGTACAGGAGCAGATCCGTGTCGCGATGATGACCTGGGCCTTCCCCAACCATCACTGAAGCCGCATCCAGGCGGAGGAAGGCTTCGACCGCGGCGCCGATGAGCTGCGCATCGGTGTTCACCGGTTTTCCCGGGATGTATTCAACAATATTGGGTTTAAGCAGAACCGATTTTCCCCGGACGTCGAGATGGAAGAGCCGAAGACCATCGAACACCAGTTGATCGAGTTTGTCCGAATATTGATCTGCATGGAGAGTTGCGACCCGTGAAATTTTCGGACGGAGATCACGAGAATACTTTCGGCGTTGGAGTCGCATGGTCAGCGCTGAACCGGTAACCGCGGCGGAGGCGGTGAGCCAATCTCGTCTGTTCATTTCAAATCACCACTTGAAAAAGGGTTCAGATTGCCTTGAGCGGCGTTGATAGCGATGGTTGCGAGGCTCAGAGTTTCGATGTTGGAAATAGCGTTCCTCGAAGAGAGCGCTCGATGCAGG
>QHWY01000425.1:0-526 GCA_003223875.1 Acidobacteriota bacterium
ACTCCGGTGGGAATCCAACAGGAGAGAGATGGGAAAGAGTGACGTCTGGCTGGGTACGCTGGCTCTGATGGTCCTTAAGACGCTTGAGAGCATGGGTCAGCAGCATGGATACGGAATCGCGCGCCGAATTGAGCAGACAAGTGCGGACCTGCTCGCTATCAATCAGGGAACTCTTTATCCGGTGCTCGCGAAACTTGAGCAGGAAGGCGCGATTGCGTCCGACTGGGGGCTGTCGGATAACAATCGCAAAGCGAAGTTCTACCGGATCACGAAAAGGGGTCGTAGGCAACTGGCAGCGGAAGCAAACGAATGGCAGCAGACGACCGAGATCATCGCGCGCTTCTTCAAGCTTCCTGGAGAGGCATAGTGATACGGTTGCGTCGCGCATGGGCGCGTTTATTGGGCACCTTCCTGAGCACCCGCCGGGAAGGCGAACTGGCTGAAGAGATCGAAGCCCATCTTCAGCTGCAGACGGAGGATAATGTACGGCTCGGCTTGCCTCCACAAGAAGCGCGGCGCCAGGCGC
>QHWY01000425.1:560-2593 GCA_003223875.1 Acidobacteriota bacterium
ATCAAAGAAAGCTACCGCGACCAACGCGGACTGCCTGTCCTCGCCTCGTTCGCGCGGGATGTGCGGTACGCGATTCGCGGAATGCGGAAAAGCCCTGCTTTTACTGCAGCAGCGGTCCTCTCACTGGCACTCGGAATCGCGTTGAACTGCGCGATTTTCAGCCTCGCTAATGCGGCGGTGTTCGGTTCGATGCCATACCGAGATCCCGGACGTTTGGTTGTCATCTGGCAGACGCTGAGGCGCAACGGCAACAGCGAATTACAAGACCCATCAGTGGCGGATATCGTCGACTGGGAGAAGTCCAGCAGGACATTAGAGGGGATCGGCTTCGCCGAGCTGTTTGTGGACTCGGGTGTGTTGATGGCAGACGGACCGGCGGAGTCCGCTTTTGGACAAGCAACGAGCCCAAATCTTCTGCGAATTCTCGGGGTGCAGCCCGCTCTCGGGCGGACTTTTCTTCCCCAGGGGGAGGACGCGATCATAATCAGCCACGAGTTCTGGAAACGACGCTTCAATGGGAACACCCGCGTTCTCGGCACGAGCGTCATCTGGGGTGGTCGCGCCGTCACTATCGTCGGCGTGCTGCCGCCGCACTTTCGCATCATCAGCGACACGAAGGTCGATGTTTGGTCCTGCGCGAACCCGACCGACCTCTTGACCCGCAAGGAGCACTGGTTCACGGCGATGGCGCGGCTCAAGCCCGGCGTGACTGTTGGGCGGGCGCAGGCGGAGCTGGAACCCATCGCGGCCCGGTTGGCGAAAGCATACCCGGAGACGAACAAGGACACAGGTGTGAAGGTAAAGGGTATGCGCGAATGGTTCCTCGAAGACACCGGAAAAGTCATGGGCCTGTTGCTCGGTGCGGTAGGTTTTGTGCTGCTCATTGCTTGCGCAAACGTAGCCAACCTCCTACTTGCGAGATTCGACGCGCGCGCCGGAGAAATCACAGTACGGGCATCACTCGGGGCCAGCCGTGGCCGGCTTGTCGCGCAGATGTTCAGTGAAAGCTTGGTACTGGCGCTTTTAGGGGGTGTCACCGGATATCTTGCCACGGGTTGGGTTATCGGTGCCTTCAATCTTCTGGCGCGCGATTGGCTCTCCACCTTGGAGGTCACGAGCGTGGACTGGAGGGTTCTGCTCTTCACCATTCTGATCACGTCCCTCACCGCTCTGATATTCGGAGCGGCACCCGCATATCGCGTTTCCCGATTCGACCTGAGTTCGTATCTCAAAGAAGCGAGCCGCATCACGTTGTCAAAATCCAGTTATCGCCTTCGCGCGGTTTTGGTTGTCACAGAAATTGCATTAGCCATCGTGCTGCTCGCGGGCACGGGTCTCATGATCCGCACAATCTGGCGTGTCCAGGGTGTGGATCCGGGTTTTGACCCCAGGAATGTTCTAACCATTGAGACCAACCTGGCGGATCAAAAGAAATATGTCAGCCCGATTCCGCCAGACACCCAGAAGCTCAATCCAGCGGTCGATCTATTCTACGCACACCTTTTTGAACGCGCGTCCAAACTTCCCGGTGTTGAGTCGGCAGCATACACAAGCGATCTACCTGATACTGGAAATCAGGTCAGGACCTTCACTGTGGCGGGGCAACCGCTATTGCGAGAAGATCAACGCCCTTCTGTCGGCTACTACGAGGTGAGCCCGGGCTATTTCCACACCATGCACACTCCTGTCCTGCTCGGGCGCGTTTTCGACAACACAGATCGCGCTGGAGTTGCCTGGACCACCGTGGTGGACGAGACATTTGCAAAGCGGTTCTTTCCCTCAGAAAACCCCATCGGCAAGATGATTCGGTTCCGATATGAACCGTACAAAGTGGAAGAAGGGCAGCCACGGATGATTATCGGAGTGGTGGGAAATATTAAATTCTGGCGGCGATCGCGGAATCCGCTCCCCATCGCCTACGCATCCACGCTGCAGCAGCCACAGATTTTTCCTGGCGGCCGCAGTTCGGCGCACCTGCGCAGGCGACTGCTCTTGAGAACCCGGGGTGATGTACGCTCAACGCTTGCGGCCTT
>QHWY01000426.1 GCA_003223875.1 Acidobacteriota bacterium
GTGACCGGGTTGGAATGTCACATATAACAGAGCGTTTTTAGCCGAGCGCAGCGGCGAACCATGGAGAGTCGGAGACGAGATGTGGAAAGCCGCTGCGGTTGGTTAAAAACGCTCTGTTTTTATGTCAACCTGCGGACGGAAATCAAGCATCAGGCTTCTGATTCGAGCTGTGCCTTAATTTCTGTCAGAGTAATCATCAAAGTCATCGGATCTACGGCGCAGGCAGAGAAGCCGCAGTGCTCGTAAAACTTTTTTGCATTTTCCGAAATAGCCTGCACGAGCATCGCCCGAATTCCAGCGATCTCGGCGGCTTGAAGGGTCCGAAGTATGGCATCGCGCAACAGGCTAGATCCAAGATGGTGATCTTGGTAAGCCTTATCAACGGCAAGCCGACCAAGCACCATAACGGGAATCGGGTTTGGTAAGTTGCGCTTCGTTTTTGCTCTTACCTCAGCGTGTGCAATCGCCCCGTTTGCCAAAGTGTAATAGCCAACAACGCGGCCTTTAGCGCAGACAACGTACGTCCGAGACACGTTCTTTTGTTCATTGGCAAGAGCATGACGCTTGAGCCATTCGTCTAGCTGGGAAACGCCGGAATCGAACGATGAGATGTCGTGGGTTGCGTTTAGCCTTTCGGGGGCGGTGATTTCGTCAGCTATCATTTATCCCAAGGGGCGTTCGTTCGTAGAAGACGACGCAGCCTTGGATTGCTTACGGGCGCTCGGTCAAGTGCTGCCGTAAACTTCTTAAACTCGCTGTCGCTTAGGTGGAAGTATCGCTGATCGAGCAGAACGTTTTCCGCTTCTCGACAGGCAACTTCAAGCATAAAATCCGAGCGATTCTTCCCCAACCGCGCCGCCGCGTGGTCGATAACAGCCCGTTGGTTGCGGTTCGCTCGCAGATTAATTGTGACATCTCGATTTGACATCAATCTAGCGGTTGCCATAATTACCTCCCGTATATACGTTCAATATACGAATATGTAGGGACGTTGTCAATACAGCATTCCAATTTCGACAGAAAAATGCTGACCAAACCATGCCCAAACAGGCCCACTACCGACCAAAAATTGGTCAGTATTGTGCGCTAAGTCCTCTATTTGCTACTAATTTGAGGGAGTTCGAATGAAAAAGCTTTTCGTAGCAATGGTGCTGGTTGCGAGTGCTGCCATGGCGCAGACTCGGAACAACGCCACATTCGCAGAACAAAAGATGTGTGCGGATGCGGCGAAAGCGTTTTTCAAAGAGATGGGTTACCCTCTCGCCGGTTTCGATAAGCACTACAGGAACGCTACGTATCAAGCCCACTACAACAAAAAGCTGAATAAATGCTTCATTAAAATTTTGGTAACGCCGAGATCAGAAGAAAACGTAGAACGTTTTTTCTACGATGTAGGAACGCAGCCGCTCGCTAGATGGTCGGAAACTCCTTTTACTGGCAAAGGGTTTGGATTTATCTACACAGGTAGCGGCATTTATTCGGACCTGAAAGCAAGAGCCGAGTACGAATTCTTTGTCGAGCCGTTCATGACGGAGTGACTTTCAAGAAGGATTTGCGTGAGAAGACTGATTTTCGTGATGCTCGTTGCCGGCTCTGCTATAGCGCAGCTTCGGCTGACAAACGGTCCACAAGGGACCAGCCCGAAGACAATTCGCGCAGTTTTGGGCAGGACTAATCTGGAAACCCCTCGGAGCGGAAGCGTAGAGACTCTACCTTTGTCCTCGCTTGTGCTGTTCGACAAAGAAGGTAAAGTTCTGTGGAAACGCTGTGGAGGCTTCTGTTGAGATGGAGAAATCCACCTGGGATATGCAAGCCACAATCAGTTGGGCATGACCGTAGAAAATACGGAGTGGGCATTCCTAGCCGCTGCATCCAAAAGACGGCAATCCACAAAGCCAAAAACACTACACCGATTGCGCCGATAGCACGGGTCAAAATTTCCAGGTAACGCAGCATGGTAGATCTATCGGCAGATTGGGCAGGGGACATCAACTCTGAAAAATACCCGCCCGAATTTTCCTGAACGGTGGCTTATGCTGCCCGGAGTGAAGCCACAGAGGATAGATTCTTTCCCCGTGTCTTCTTTGTAAAATGCGAAGAAGATTTCTGAAAACGCCTGCAACTAAGATTAAGCGGCAGGTCGGGGATACAGCCGAGGAAAGTCATGATGTCGCAGGTAGAGGGCTTTGCCCATGACGCGGCGGCCGTAAAGGGTGACACGCCAGCGACGGGTGCGTGGGATTTTGGCGATCAGACCGTGAGTGCGGAAGCGGCGAAGGATGCGGCTGATTTTGGCGCTAGCTTTTTTGGGTTCGTTTCCACACTTCCGCAAATGGGGCGTTGAGGCCAGCCGTGCGCGGATATCCTTGTTGGCAAAACCGCGCAGGCAGTGAT
>QHWY01000133.1 GCA_003223875.1 Acidobacteriota bacterium
AACAGCGCCTTTGGCGCGCGCGCAGCAGAATGCGCTTCTGCTGAATCAGCTTCCGCCTGACGTGAGGAAAAAGATCGCGATAGAGAATGCGCTTCGAATCTACGGCCGCTGATCGAAGGCGACCAACGGAGGACTAAACATGAAAATGAATCTCATCAAAGCCGGAATGGTAATGCTCTCAATCGCAGCCGTGACCATCCTTGTGACCGCTGTCCAGGCGCAAACGGCTGCGCCGCGATATGAGCCCGATATTTCCTGGCCGAAGCCGCTGCCCGACCGCTGGGTGCTCGGAGGATTGGGCGGCGTCTGTGTTGATGCTCAGGACCATGTCTTCATTCTCAATCGGCAGGATGTCATCGAAGGCGACTTGAATGGCGGCAAACTGGCTCCTCCGATTATTGAATTCGATCCGGCAGGTAATGTCGTCAATTCCTGGGGCGATCCGAAGCTTCTCGATCCGCGGCTGCATTCGTGCCGCGTGGATAAGGACAACAGTATCTGGATCGCGAGTGCGCCCTCCGGAATGATCCAGAAATATACCCATGACGGCAGCAAGATGCTGCTTCAGATCGGCAAGAAGGGTGTTGTCGATTCCTCCGACGGCACGATTAAAGGAAAACCTCTCAATTCCGATGCGGCGATTTTCTTCATGCCGTCGAGCATTTTCGTCGATCCGCAAAATGGCGACGTCTATGTGTCTGACGGCGAAGGCCGCGACAGCAACACGCGAGTCGCCGTCATGGATCGCACGGGCAAGTTCCTGCGTCAGTGGCAGCCGGACGGTATGGCCACCGTACATTGCTTGTCGATGGCGAAGGATGGGCAGGTCTATGTCTGCAATCGCGAGGGGGCACGGATACAGATCTACGACAAGATGGGGAACTTCAAGAAGAACATCGAAGTGCCCTGGACACCGGTCACTCCGCCGAAAGATGGCAAGTTGACCCAAAGTGGCGGCTCGGCTGTCGCACTCGATTTTTCACATGACCCGAATCAGCGGTTCATTTTCCTGATCAACCAGAACAATGAACAGGTGGAAATCATCGATCGACAGTCCGGCAAAATCTTGTCCAGCTTCGGCCGGCCAGGAAGCTTCCCCGGCCAATTCAACCAGGCGCACGGGATCGCCGTGGATTCGAAGGACAACGTCTATATCGCCGAGAACCGCGGACGACGCGTTCACAAGTTCAAGGTTGTGAATCCTTAGTCTTGGGGACATTCCCCTCCTCGCAGAGGAGGGGTGGCGCGACAGCTTAATAGAAGCTGGCGCGCCGGGCGCGAAGCGCGAGCCCGATAGGGCGAAGCCTCAATTAATGGTCAGTTCGGCGAAATTTTCGCCAGTCTTCTATCGAGGCTTCGCCCTATCGGGCTCGCGCTTCGCGCCACCCCGTCTGCGCCTTCGCTGCGCTCGGCGCATCCACCCCTCCTCTGCAAGGAGGGGCTTTGCACAAAAAATCCTGGGCGGTCATAGACCGCCCCTACAGCTTGGGGTGCGCAACTGTAGGGGCGCTCTATGAGCGCCCACCATGTATTTTTTGTGCAAAGCCGCAAGGAGGGGAATGTCTGTTCCCAAATTATTATTGACGCGCCCGTCTCTTGGTTATTTAATGACCGCGCCAAACCCATCCAATGAGGGATTGGTCCGCGTTAATCACGGCAATGTTCGGTGGAGACGACCATGAATCGATTTTTCTCAGCGGCATTACAATTCACCAGCTTAGTCGTACTGTGTTCTTTTGCATTGATGTTCTCGGTTTCCGCGTGGGCGCAGACTACGGAGGGGGCCTCGATTGCGGGAGTCGTCAGGGACACATCGGGAGCGGTCATGCCCGGGGTAACGGTGGAAGCGGCAAGCCCCGCGCTGATCGAGAAGGTCCGTTCTGTTGTCACGGATGAACGGGGTCTCTACCGGATCGTAGATTTGCGGCCAGGGACCTACACCGTCACGTTCACACTGCCCGGCTTTAGCACTTTCCGGCGCGAAGGCATCGAGTTGACGACGTCGTTCACGGCGACGGTCAATGCTGAGATGAAGGTAGGCTCGGTCGAGGATACGGTGACGGTCTTGGAACAGGCTCCGGTTGTCGATATTCAGAACGTTCGGACACAAACCACGATCGAGCGCGAGATACTGGATGCGATCCCAACCACCAAGCGCCTCGGGCAATATGCTTCGATCATCCCTGGCGCTACATATGCAAATGCGACTTTTCAGGATGTCGGTGGCAATCAGGGCGAAGGCGGTCAGTTCGGAGTTCACGGGCAGCGGCCGCAAGATCTCAGCCTAAACTTTGAAGGATTGAATCAAAACCAGCAGGCGCTGGGCGTCTTCAGCTTCAACTCCCAAGCCTTCCAGGAAGTGGTCGTCGAGACGGGCGGTACGTCAGCGGAGGCGATGACGGGCGGCCCCCAAGTGAACATCGTATCGAAGGATGGCGGCAACAGGCTTTCGGGAAGTTTAAATGCGGCTTATGCGGGTCCGAGCCTGCAAATGGGCAACTTGACCGACGCGCTACGTAACCGCGGGCTTAAGAATGACATTTCCATTCGGCGATCTTACGACTATGGCGGAGCACTCGGGGGGCCGATTAAGAAAGACAAGCTGTGGTTCTTTATGGCGCATCGATGGTGGGGCGCGTCGCGGTATGTCCAGGGCAGCTACTTTAACAAGCTACAACATACGTTGTTCTACGAGCCCGATTTGGGCCGCGTCTCCCACAATAACGAATACTTCGAAGACCACAGCTTGCGCTTAACCTGGCAGGTATCGCCGAAGCACAAAATCGTCGGGTCCTTCTCGCAGCAAAATAATTGTAGTTGTCCATTCGGCCTGACAGGTGTAGGCGGCATCAATGCAGTCAAGCCCGCACCGGAATCCCGCGCATACCATGTATACAATCCTCAGTATTTGCCGCTTGTGACGTGGACCTACACGGCCTCGAACAAGCTCGTTTTTGAAGCCGGACAGTCGGCGCTTATCTTAAATGAAGACTCCCGGCGACAGCCGTACGTGGGACCGGATGACATCCGGGTCACGGATCTGGCGCTCAATACCGTGTACGGTGCGGATGGCAGCAACAACGTGTGGTCCGGCAGTTATACCAGACGGTTTGTCACCAAATACAATACCCGCTTCAGCGCGTCTTACGTGACGGGGGCACATAATTTCAAAACGGGCTTCGCGTATCAGCGGTACAACCTTGGACGCCCTGGCCGGTATACGGACATCAACCAGATCAACCACGCCGTGTCCTATACATTTCGGAACAGAGTCCCTTCTTCGGTCACCATCTGGGCAACGCCGTTCGAATTTCTGGAACACACGAGCGGTCTTGGGCTGTTCGCCCAGGACCAGTGGAGCCTGGGCAAGGTCACTCTTAACCTTGGCCTGCGGTACGACGCCGCGAACGGGTACGTACCTGCGCAGAAACTGCCCGCGGGTATTTTCGTACCTGCACGCGACTTCCTAGAGGTGAAGGACACGCCCAATTGGAAAAACATCAACCCGCGGCTGGGCATGGCGTACAACCTTTTCGGCAACGGAAAGACTGCGCTCAAAGTCGGTTTAGGCCGATATCTCCCCTATGGCGTGAGTGCTTCCAACAACCCTGCGGCCAATCAGGCTACCAGCGCGACGCGGACCTGGGATGACAACACCTTTCCCGTTGGAGATCCCCGGCGAGGCAACTACATTCCCGACTGCGTACTTGGAACAAGCGTTCCTGGCGCTAATGGAGAGTGCGGTGCCCTGTCGGACCAGACATTCGGTCAGGTACGGGCTGGCAACACGCGTGTTGCAGACGATGCGCAGCACGGCTTCAACAAACAATTCCACAACTGGCAGTCGTCCTTTTCGGTTCAGCAGGAGCTCCGCCAAGGGATGGCGCTGAATGTTGGTTATTTTCGCACGTGGTATGGCGGTTTTTTGGTCACGAAGAATGCAAAGGTTACGCCGGCAGACTTTGATTCGTACTGCATTACCATGCCGGCCGATAACCGACTGCCTAACGCAGGCAGCCGGCTTTGTGGGTTCTACGACATCAAGCCAGCGCTATTCGGGGTGACCGACTACGTGCGGACACAAGCATCGAACTTCGGAAAGCGGACTGAGGTCTATAGCGGTGTCGATATCACGTTGACCAGCCGGTTCGCACGCGGCGGGCAGTTTTCCGGAGGCGTGACCTTCGGCCGAACCGTCAGTGATGCCTGCGAGATTGTGAAGAAGGCACCCGAAACGTTGTTTGCTGTGGACAATATAGGGGGCCAAAATTCACAGGGAGCTATAGCGGGAGTTCCAATTCCAGGCACGTTGAGTTACGGGACAGCCGGCTCCTGGAGTCCCGCCCAATTCTGCCACGTCACTACCCCGTGGTCCGCCGGCACGCAGATCAAATTCCTCGCCGTCTACCCGCTGCCCTGGAGCTTCCAGATCAGCGCGACCTACCAGAATATTGGGGGCATCCCGATTACCGCAACCTACCCGGCTCCCAACGCGCAGGTCAAAAGCGAGCTTGGCCGTGATCTGGCATCATGCCGCGGTGCCCCTACCTGCAACGCCAACGTCAATATTGAACTAGTCCAACCGGCCACACGTTACGAGGACCGGCTCCAGCAGTTCGATCTTCGATTCACGAGGATTTTTACACTCGAACGCGTTAAATTGCGTGGCAATTTCGACATCTACAATGTCTTTAATGGGAGCTCGATCCTGTCGGAAAACGCAGGATTTGGACTGCAATGGCTTACGCCCTACGAAATTATGGGTGGTCGCCTTTTCAAATTCAGCACGCAGTTCGAATTCTGATGCCCATTTTGACGCCAACTAGGGAATTAAGGATTTTTGCTGCTCCGTCGCAATCACCGCGATGCCGGCGACAATGACGGCTCCGCCAATGAGCAACTGCGGGGTCAGTGGTTCGCGTAATAATATGTAGGCGAAGAGTACAGCGAATACGGGAATAGTGCACAACAGGATCGATAGAGCACTCACTTCGATCAATTCCTGAGCCCGAGCATAGATCCAATACACGACATTGGTCCCGAACACGGTGAGAATGACGAACATCACCGCGGGCTGGACGCCGCCTCCAATCGCCCACGCCTCCCGTCGCAACAGCGCGGGCGCCGATATGACGGCCGCCACGGAGAAGATCGGCGTCAACCGTTGAAACAGGTTCCCGTTGGACTTTGCCCGACGCTGGGCAACCGCAAATACGGACCAAGCAACGCCGGCCAGCATCACCAGTATGTTGCCAAGCGTACGGCCTCCTTCTGCCAGATCGGATAATTTCAATCCATCGAGGGTTACAATCAGGACGCCTATGATCGTAATTCCACCACCCAAAAGGCGATGCCGGCTGAGCCGTTCTCCCAAAATGTACATGGCAAGAACGATTGTCGAGATCAATTCGATATTAATGACCAGCCCCGCCACGTTGGCCGCCGTCTTCTGGACACCATAGTTATAGAGAAGAAAGTCTGCGCCGAGACCCGCGCCGGCCAGCCAAATCCAAGGATCGCCATTGAACCACTGCCCGCCGCGGCCTGCCGCGGCGCGAAAAAGCGCTGCCGCCACAGCCAGCCGGACGAAGCCAATGAATTCCGGAGTGAATCCTTCCAGCGCCATCTTTGTCGCGACCGGTGTTAAGCCCCATAGAGCCGCGGCCATGAGTGCGAGAAGAATGCCTTTCCGCTTCCCCGCGATCTGTTGGCTCAGTGGTGTCAAAGTTTTCATGCGTTAATGTCGAATGTTAGATGTCGAATGTAGGATGTCAAATGTACTTGTCAAATTACCTAATGACCTAACGACCCACTGACTAAATTACTCATTAGGTGACTGGGTAATCTGGTCGTTTGACAAGTACATTGGACGTCGTACATTGGACATCCGACATTTGAGATTGATTTCGCACCCCTCAGGGGGAGAGGGACCCACAAACATAGACTTTCGTACCGGCTGTCGCATAGACTCTTTTTCAACTTCCAGGAGGACACTATGAGGTCGATCAGGAGACTACTCGTATTCGCTGGCATTGCCGGTTCGTTTTGTCTGGGATGGTTGGCACACACCCAGCCGGATGTCGTCGCCGCCCAGTCGCGCAAACCGATCATGATGACGCGCATCTACACGGGTCCGGACGGTTTGAGTCACGCCGAAGACATCGAGATGAAATTGAACGGCAACGCGACGGAGATGATCAAGGCGACCGGCGTGGAGTTCAGCCGTCGTGCACCAGGTAGTACAAACGAGTGGCATACCGGTCCCAGACGTCAGTTTGTGATCACGCTCGGCGGCCGAGGAGAAATCGAGGTTGCCGGAGGGAAAAAAGTTGCAGTCGGCCCGGGTCAGATCAACTTGATCGAAGACACAACGGGAAAAGGTCACATCACGCGAAACCTGGGTTCCGAAGATCGCATTGCGATCACGATACCTCTTGTCGACCAGACAGCCGGAGATCCTACGCGGCGTTAATGGTATGGTGAAAAAATCAGCGATGCTCCTTCTGATACTCTTTGCGCTAAACAGCGCCATTGCCTCTCAGGCGCCCGTCGCCGATCGGGCGGCGAGTTCCGGAAGCTTGAGGCAGATCATCCCGGGTCATTACGTGTACTCCATCAACAATGCAGGCAGACTGTTCAACAGCGGCGTGGTCGTGACAAGCGAAGGAGTGTTGGTGTTCGACGCCCTGGAGTCGGAAGCCGTTGCGCGAGCGGAACGGGAATCGATCGCCAATGTTATTAAACAGCCCATTCGCTATCTGGTTTCTTCTCCGTTCCACGATCCGTTTAGTAAGGGAAATCTCGCCTATGCCGATGTGTTCAAGATCGGTCACGAAAACTACCGTGCCGGCCTGCTCGACCAGATGCAACGCGGCCGCCTCTCTGCCGAAGAGCAGCGCGCGAGGCTGCCAAACGCGACATTTCACGACCGTATGACATTGCACTTCGGCGGCAAGGAGATTCAGATCCTCTATTTCGGGCCGGCGCACACAAAGGGAGACAGCATCTTGTTCGTCCCGCAGGACCGGATCGCGTATATGAGCGAGGTGTTCTTTTCCGAAGAATTTCCCAATATGGCGGGAGGATACGGTGTGTCCTGGATTCGAGTGCTGGATGCGGTGAAGGCTTTGGGAGCCGACGTCTTCGTCCCGGGGCATGGTCCGATTCCCGAAGATCCCAAGCAAACTCGAGCAGCACTCGACCGCCTGCGGCAGTTGCTCGTTGATGCAAGAGACGGGATCCAGGCTGAGATAGCACGAGGTGCAACCGAAGATCAGACCGTCGCCGCTGTTAAACTCCAGCAGTACGAGAAGCTGCCATCGTTTGCTGGCCAGAGAGAGGTTGTGGTCCGGCGGATGTACAAAGAACTGACGGGCAACCTGCCGTGATGACGATCGTATTTCTGGCATTCGCTATGTATTCACAGGCGGGCACTGTGCCTCCGCCAGGCGTCTCTAACCGGACATTGACGCGTGGGGATGAACCACCGGTCCACTACGCGCTTTCGATTCCGGCGAACTACTCAACATCGAAACCGGTTCCACTCATTCTGGCGCTCCATTTTGGAGTCGGAGGCGGAAGTGCCGCCGGAGCCGGAAGAAGCGTGTTGAGCATTCTCGTTCGTCCGGCGTTGGAGGAGCTTGGAGCAATCATCGTTGCTCCCGATTCCTTGCGAGGGGACTGGAGCACTGCCGAAAATGAACGCGCGGTTAAAGAGTTGCTCGATAACGTCCTCGGTAGCTACAACATCGACAAGAAAGAGATTGTCGTGACCGGCTTCAGCATGGGTGGCGCCGGTGCGTGGCACATTGCGGAGAAGTATCCGGATTACTTCAGCGCTGTGATTCCTGTGTCTGGACGTCCGCCGGCATCTATCGCGGAGTGGCGCCTGCCGGTCCTGGCGATTCATTCCCACAATGATCAAGTCGTTCCATTCGGTCCAACCGAAGCACGCATCACTGAGCTTCAGAAAGCTGGTAAGCGAGCAGAGTTGATCCCGCTGACCGGCATCACACACTATGAGACGTATCGCTTTGTGGATGGACTTCGGCAAGCGGTCCCTTGGCTGAGACAAATCTGGAAACGGGAAGACAAGTAACCAGGTGAATTTACTGGTCAACTGGCTCCTGAGCGCTCTCAGCCTGATAATCGTCGCTCACGTCGTTCGCGGTTTCGATGTAACCGGCTTCGGTGCCGCGTTGATCGCCGCGCTTGTGATTGGGTTGGTCAACGCCACGGTCGGCCTGTTTTTGAAGATCGTGACATTCCCGCTCACACTCTTGAGCCTTGGCTTGTTCTGGTTTGTGATCAATGCGCTCATGCTGAAACTCGCCTCGGCTTTCGTACCCGGCTTCACTATCCAGGGCTTTGTCCCCGCATTCTTTGGCGCGATCGTCCTCAGTCTCGTCAATCTTTTTCTGAAAATCGTCGCGAGCGGGCTGAAGAAGGAGCTTTAGAGTACGATCGTCTTGTCTTCTTCACCGGGTTTCTCGCCAACAGTACTGCGAGAAGCTGCTCTGCGTCTGTTGTGGAAAGCGCCTCGGCTTGTTTCATGATCTCCGCTGGTACCCAATCGGGAAAGTCCGTCCGTCTGGAAAGGTGCGCACCACTTTCGGTGTGTTCGTTCCACACTTTCGCGAGCTGCGCCTTTCGGAACCGCGGCGCGAGCTTGACCAAGGCCGGCCAAAGCCGCCGATGAACATACGTGATTTTGTCGTCAATCAGCTTGCAGACCAAGACCTCGGGACTCTCACAAACACCCTGCGCTGCCCGAAAAAAGCGCCTCGCCCAGGGAAGTGAGCGTAAAACAGTGATTGGCATCTTCCGACAGGATCCCGAGGCTCGCCAACGTACGCATCAGCCGATGCAATGATGGCCCGTGCGTATGCGTCGATCCCGCTAGTTCCGCGGCTCTCTTGGGTCCTCACGCAATGTGATCAGCTAAGCCAAGCTTAGCTGCAGCATAAAGGATGCGCGACACCCAGTACCCCAATGCCCATTTGGATCAGTTGGACGTGAAGTGGTAAAGCCTCGACTCTACCCTGACTGCTTGATTCCACAATGACCCCTCCATCAGTACGATGTCACCGAATCTAGTGCCTCAGGCCTCTGCGCGGTCTGGCATCGCGGTAGGACGGCCAGTTGCCCGAACCGCCCCCGCACAGATCCCGGCGTGCCGTTTTTTAGCACCGGGCTCTTCAGAAATAGTCGTTTCCGCGTCACGCATCGGCAAAGAAAAACCGGCGCTGTAATCCGGGACGGCGTCGGCGGAGGATCCGAGGGCGTGGCACACGGAAATGTTCCAGCAAATCATCGAAGCCCGCTCGCGTGAAGCTGCGGCGCTGGCTCCGGCGATTGAGCCACTTCCACAGAGTCCCCATCGCCTCATTGAAGAACTCCTTCAGTCGATCGCTGTTGCCCGGCACCCCGTAATAATTGTAGTAGCCACGGAGCTTGAGGTTGAGCGTCGCGAACAATTTCTTCAGAGGAACATGGCGACTCTGCTTGCACCACTGAGTGAAGTTGGACAGCGAGTTCCGGAGCTTCTTACGGGATGTTCGCCGCTTCAGATGCGGTTTGCCCGCGCGATCTTTTCCCCAGTGAAACTCAAATCCGAGGAAGTCAAACCGCGTCGCGCCCGGCTCCGCGTCCCGGCTGAAGGGAATCACCCGGCTCTTAGCGGCGGCCAGTTGAAGTCCGAACTTTTCCAGACGATGCTCCAGCGCCCCAAAGAAGTGTTGCGCTTCGTCCTGATTCTGAAACGCGCAAACGAAATCGTCGGCGTATCGAATCAGGCATGCCTCGCCGGTCGTGTGCATCTTGACCACTTCGTGAAACCACAGATCCAGCGCGTGATGCAGATACACGTTGGCCAGAATCGGCGAAATAATCCCGCCTTGAGGAGTACCCGTCAGCGGGTGCGTCACCTTGCCATCAGTATCCAGCACTCCGGCCTTGAGCCATTTCCGAATCAACCGCAGCAGTTCCCGGTCGCCGATCCTCCGGCTCAAC
>QHWY01000430.1 GCA_003223875.1 Acidobacteriota bacterium
CGAGCCGTCCGGCTTGGCCGACACTTTGATCCAATAGGCCTTGCCGTTGTGAATGGGCGCGGGAGGCGCATCGGGCCCCGGCGTTGCGATTGGCGCAACCGGCATGGTCGGGGAATCGTCATCCAGCCGGTTGGCGATGAACATGCCGGGCTGCGTGTATTCCTGTCCGCTGAGCTGCGAGAAATGAATCTGCCAAAGGTCCTCCAAACCGGGCGAGGTATGCACGCTCGTCATGGTGTGGGGGTCGCCGCCTTTGCGCGTGCCGTTGTTGATGATGGCGACGCGCGGGCGCAAGCCGTGCACCATCACCTCCGCATTGGAGCTCTCTACGCCGTGGTGCAGGCCCAGGAACAGCTGCACAGGCGGCAGCCGCGTGTTCGGGCACATCAGCTTGAATTCCATGTTGCGCGTCAAATCGCCCAGATGCGCGGTGTGGAAGCGGCCGAAGGTGATGTAGCTCGCCACCGACATGGGGTCTTCCATATTATTGTCGAAGGGCTGGAATTTGGCGCATTCCGGATTGGGCCTATTGGCGCCCGGCACTGCGGTCGGCGAGATCATCTCTCCGGCCGAAGACACGATGCGCCAGTCGACGCTCTTGAGCGCGATGCGGTCGCTGGCCTTGGCGATGGTGTGCTTGGCCTGCCCATAGAGCTTGGGATAGACGTCCCGTTCCCAATCCGCGCCGGCGCCCGGCTGCACATTCGGCCCGTGATCGATGAATTCCCTGATCGGGATTCGCTTCGACAGCTCTTCCATGCCGCCGAAATGGTCGGCGTGGTAATGCGTCAAAATCAGATGATCGATCTGAGTCAAACCCGCGTCGTGCACGGCGTCCATGATGCGGCCGACGTCGCGCACCGCCCCGTTGAGGTTGCCGGTGTCGATCAGAACCGACTCGCCGGCCGGCGTTACGAATAGCGTGGCGTTGCCGCCTTCGACGTCGATCACATAGATGTCGAGTGTGGTCCTCTCCTGCGCGGCGGCAGACGCCGTGGACAGCAGAAGAGCCGATAAAATCGCCAACGATACGCGCATGGAATCCTCCCCACGTTCACGAACCATCCTACATCATTTTCGGGCACCAACCGAACTCGTCCAATGCCAAAGGTGGCTCGACTAAGCTCGAACACGAACATCTTTGCCATTTGAAGTTCGACATCAGCGACGCCGTAAACAGCCTAGCGAAGGATTAACCGCACTCAAATAGTTCTTCACGCCCTTCTAATTGCGTATATCCAGAATTCTTGACTTTGATCCAGTGCGGCGAAGGTGTCTCCGTCGACTTCGGCACGATAAACGGTCATATCTACCAGATCGCGGTTTATCAGCAACTGGGACGGCAATGACAAGCCGCCTGACACAAAAGAAGTTAGGAAGGTTGTTTTGGACGCAGTAGGTACGTTGTCCCCCAACTCGGGATCTGGGAAGTTGATTCAACGCCGAATTGACCTGGAAGATTACCCACGAGAAGTCGCCCAGCATTTACCCAATTTGATCGACACTGCGGCGTTTTCGGGGAGTAGTCGGTTTGAACAACCGGTTGTACGAAATGGTCTCGGATATCATGCACGTTGGATTCGCAATCCAAATGGCGTATCACTTAGAAGATAGTTGCAGCAGCCGTCAAAAGAAGTCTGATTGCGGGCGCCGTGTGTCTCGCGCTGACGCGAGGGACCGTGGCGGTTGGGTATTCTTCACTGAAAGAACCCAAAGGAATGTTCGCAATGGGTTATATCTCTAGGTTATTCCCTGATGAAATCCGTCGGGTGATAAGGGACTCAAATGAGGCCTCGGCTCAAGGCAGCCAAAGATACGTGGTTTGGGAGAATCAAGCCGTACGCTCTGACTATGACTTCATAACGTGCCCGTGCGGAGACGAGTGCTGGTGCAAGCGCAACTCGTGTGCGGGGCACTATCGACTAAAGGAAATCACGTTCGATGAATTCCTTTCGACATATGTAACCCTCTGGATTCGGCCAAAGGCTCGAACGAACGTGAAAAATGCAGTGCTTGAAGGAACGCCGCTCAACGGACGAGAGAAAGAGGCGGTCAAACCCTTGAAATGGCTCTCGGGAAAATGGGCGGGTGTCCTCGACGAAGTGAGAAGTTATGACAAGTGCGGTCTGTGCGATCCGAGCGCCCCGTCCGAAAATCATGTGAGTAATGGCTACGAGGTGAACAACCTCTATGCGGGAAAGATGTGGTCCCAGCTCTTCTATGACTCGCTCGTACCGTTCGACACG
>QHWY01000134.1 GCA_003223875.1 Acidobacteriota bacterium
CAAGGACCTGCCGCTGAACGGCCGCGGCTTTGACCAACTGATGGCAGTCGCGCCCGGAACGATCAACTACACCTCCAATGTCAATCTCAACGGCAACTTCTTTTCCGTGGTGGGCCGGAGGCCGGAAGAGAATACGTTCACGATCAATGGCGTGGAGTACGTCGGAGCGAATTCGGCGGGCCAGCCGATCGGACCCGCTGGATCCAGCGGGCAGACGCTCGGAGTAGATGCGGTGCGGGAATTCAACCTGCTCCAGCACAGTTATGGCGCGGAGTATGGGAAACGGGCCGGAGGCCACGTCGTCACTGTGGCTTCTTCCGGCACGAACCAGTTGCATGGATCTGTCTTCGAATACCTGCGCAACAGTGCTTTGGATGCCCGGAATTTCTTTGATGCCACCGACGCAGCGCCCCCGTTCAAGAGGAATGAGTTTGGAGCGTCGCTGGGGGGACCGATCAAGAAAGACAAAATGTTCCTGTTCGGAAATTATGAAGGATTCCGGCAGCGGCTGGCGCTAAGCAGCGTCGCCGTCGTTCCCGATCTGCAGATGCGACAGGGTTTGCTGCCCTGCTACCTTGCCCCGCCCACAGCCTGTGGGTCGACTCCGGGCCAGTACGTCACGGTCCCCAATTTGAAGACAGGGATGCTTCCCTACGCCAGCAACTTCTGGCCCGCGCCCAATGGAAATGAGCTGTTCGTGGGAGCCGGGTTACCCAATGCGGGCTTGCCGACAGGAACCGCCTATGCCATCTCGAATCCCAAGCAAGCGGTTCGTGAGGATTTTGGCTTGACCCGATTTGACTACAACGCGTCCGGTAAAGATTCGTTTTCCGTCAGCTATCTGATTTCCGATGGCGACAAGATCGACCCGCGGGCGAACACAAATTTCACCCAGATCAGTACTAATCGAAGCCAGGTGGTCTCATTTCAGGAGACGCACGTCTTCTCCCCCACGTTTCTGAATAGCTTCAACGGGGGCATCACGCGAGCGTATTCGCCGGTTGTAACATCGCCCGCGGTGTCGATCCCGTCGAACCTTGCGTTCATTACCGGGCGGGTTCCCGGCCAGATCACCATCGGAGGAGGGGTGAGTACTGCGGCCGCCGCGGCAATTGTGGTGGCAAACGGGAACGACCCAACCGCTAACGCTTTAAATTTCTCTACCGGCAGCGACGATGTACACATCACCAGGGGCAACCACTCCTTCAGTTTCGGCGGATGGTTGCAGCGCGTGCAGGAAAACCAGAGCGGGCCGGCTCAGAACAAATCCGGCACGGTCGCCTATCCGAGGTTGTTAGATTTTCTCCAGGATGCTCCCACGGCGTTTAATGCCAATGTGGTGGTGACCCCGGTGGGCTACCGCCAATGGTTAGGGGCTTGGTACGTCCAGGACGAAATGAAACTGAGGTCAAATCTCACGCTGCGTTTGGGCTTGAGAGACGAGATGACGAATGGCTGGAACGAGGTAAAGGGCCGGTGTGCCAATCTGGTGTATGACAAAAGCACCGGTGTGCCGCTCACCGATTCGCTCATCGGGTCTTCGTGCCTGACCGAGAATAATGCGAAAGCGCTGTTACAGCCGCGCGTGGGGCTGGCGTGGGACCCGACCGGCACTGGGGCCTGGGCGGTCCGCGCCGGCTTCGGCGTTCATAACGATCTGCAGGACAATCTCGCGTTCCGGCTCGACTCGAATCCGCCGTTCAATCCGCGCGTGGTTCTCAGTGGCCCGATGCTTGCTCAGGTGCCGATCAACCCCGCAGTTCCCATGCCGCCCAATTGCAATGCGCAACTGGTGGCAGCAAGGGCGAACTGCGCGATTTACTCGGTAGGAGGAGTGGAGCCGACCATGCATACCCCTACCATTCAGCAATGGAGTCTGGCGCTGGAGCGTGGTATCACGCAGAATCTCGCGGTCCAGGTCAGCTACGTTGGTTCGGAAGCCTACCATACGATGATTCCGATGAATCTCAATGCGCCTCGCCCACAGGTGTGCGCAAACGCGGCGGGATGCCAGAGCTTCGGTGTCGGCCTGCCATCAAGCGCCAGGCCCCTGGTCACAGTACCCCAAGGGACCACGTACCTTGCGTGGACCGGAACGTGTACCGGATCTTTGGGAGCATCCATAGCGTGTTATCCGAATCCGTTCCAGAACAAGAGCAATTCGCAGATGTTCGAAGGCACCATGAGCTACAACTCCTTCAATGTCTCCGTTGTCAAGCGCGCCAGCAGGGGCTTGACCTTCAAAACCAACTACACGTTCGCGAAAGCCCTCGATTACAACTCCGGTGGGTCCTCGAACGCGAGCACGAATCAGCCGAAAGCCATTCTGAATCCCTACAATCTCGCGCTCAGCAGGGGAATCGCGGCGTTCAGTCTCAGGCACGCCTTCAACGCCAATTTCGGCTATCAACTTCCATTCGGACAAGGACAGCGGTTCGCGACCGGCGTCACCGGCTGGTTGAACCAGCTCATCGGCGGCTGGCAATGGAACGGAATTTTCAACATCCAAAGCGGCTTCCCCTTCACGCCACAAATCGGAGCGAACGTTTCCGGAACGGGCGATACGGACAACCCGGACGTGCCGAACTGGAATCCCAACTTCAACGGGAAGGTGATCTCGGGAGTGGAGGGCTTCAAGAAAACCGGACGGTATTTTGATCCTGCGGCTTTCGCGTTGCCGCTCTCCGGAACGTTCGGGAATGTATCGCGCGGATCGCTAACGGGGCCGCCTCTGACGGTAATCGACACATCGTTCTTCAAGAGGATCCGTATCAATGAGCAGTGGAATTTGCAGTTCCGGGCCGAGGCGTTCAACGTTCTGAACCACACGAACTTTGCAGAACCCGGCCAAGTGATATTCACAGGCAGTACCTATAGCTCCTCGGCCGGGGTCATCACCAGCACGTCGACGCCCTCGCGGCAGCTCCAATTCGCGCTGAAACTGCTGTTTTGAAGAAAAGGAAAGCTGTATTACCTCAGAGAAGTACGTAGCGGTGCAAAGTCAGGAGAAACTATGAGGCTCAGGACATCGTTCGGCTTCGTTATTGTTAACTACCTCGCACTTTTCGCCGCATCGATGTGGGCGCAGGACCTCGGTCCCCACTTTCGGAAAATCAAAGAAGGGATCTACGTCCAGTCGGCACGAGAGGTGAACTCGAATGCGAGTATCATCCTCACGAAAGAGGGAGTGGTTATCATTGACACCGGTCAGACTCCAATCGACTCCCGGGAGGTGCAGGAAGCGGTCAAGAAGCTGACGGCGCTGCCGGTTCGCCTGGTCATCGATACCGAAGTTCATCCCGATCACACCACGGGCAACTTCGTCTTTTCTCCCCCGGCGATCGTCATCAATCACAAGGGCGCATCGGAAGCGATGCGAGCGGCCGCCGATCCGAATCGGCTCACCAGTCTGAGCAGCCAATCGCCCGAGATGCGCGAAGCCGTGCAGGGATATCATCTGGTCACGCCCCACGTCGAATATCAGGACAAGACGACGCTGTATGTGGGAGAAAGGACCTTCGAGCTGCTGCATTTGAGGAATGTTCACAGCGAGGCGGACACGGCCGTCTGGCTTCCCAACGAGCGCGTCCTTTTTGCTGCATCTGTCGCAATTCCAAACTCGATCAATAACATTCGGCCTTTCGTCGCCATTCCGGACATGCTCGCTGCCATCAAAATGTTGAAGTCTCTGAATCCTGAAATCGTGGTTCCGGGACACGGCTCATTCGGAACGACGAAAATCTTTGACGACAGCGAGCGTTATTACGCATTGCTGCTCGAGCGCGTCGGCGCACTGGCGCGCGAAGGAAAATCTCTTGATCAGATCAAGCAAGAGCTGCGCATGCCGGAGTACAAAGATTGGTCATACCAGGAGCGGATGCCCACCAACATCGAGGCCGCATACCGGGCAGTGAAGAGGAATTGATGGAAGAATTGATCAAGGAGATCCCAAATGCTCCGCATCGTTCGTAGCTTTTCCGTGGTGGTGATTGTCGCGCTTTGTGTCGGCATTTTCGCGTTCGCGAAAGTCCAACAACAGATCCGGCCGGCGGGGCAAGGCGGCCCTGCGGCCGAGGCTGCCAAAGATACTTGCTGGGGCAGAACCCCGTGTCCGGAAGACCATCGTCCTCTCGTTGCTTTCAGGGAAGACTGGATGGATGCGACTCCGGGCGTGCCGACGGATTACAAAGACAAAGATCTCGATGCCCACCTGCAAAATAAGAATCTAACCATGGTCCGGTACGGGGCAGGCGCCAAAGACGTCATATACGATCGCCACGTCGCCCCCCGCGATGATCCGGGCTACATCTGGCTCGGCGCTTGCGCGGCTGGTCCCTGCGTCATCACGCTGAAAGACAAGACGGATTACCTTGATTTGTCGAACCCCATGTCGAAGGTTGTCTGGCGTACCAAACAGGGTGGCTTCAGACAACTTCGCCTTGTCCTGAAGCTAGCGGACGGAAGTTTTCTCATCAGCGACCGCTACGCTGGTCCGGCAGAAGACTGGAATATCTCGGAAATTTTGATCAGCGAGATCCACTGGAGAATACTCAAGATCCAGGAGCCCGTCAGGATATATGAGGATGCTCTCGTCGAGAAACCAAACTTGACCAAGGTGGACGAGATCGGCTTCACCGATCTTATGGTTGGGGGCCCAGGCTTCACGAGCGGAACCTCTCGCGTCGATTGGATTGAAGTTCATGCGGACCGTGTAAAGCGGTCGGCAGCCACAAACAATAATAATTGATGGTCATTACGTTCGTGCTGTGCGTCGTCCCGCTCCTGGCTTGCTACATCCCGGCGCGCCGCGCAACGAAAGTGGATCCCATGGTGGCGCTTCGCTACGAATGAGCCGATATGTTCAGTATCGACAAAACTGTGCCTGTGAATGCGAATCTGAGACCCGGCGATCCGGTGCTCGCGCGAGACCACATCTGGGAAGGGCTCCTCATGAAGGCGTACGACGCGAGACCGTTCGTCCATCTGATGACCAAATGCAACGTGACCAGGGAGTTCGAAAATGGCATCGAGCGTGACATCGTTTTTCGGGGCATGGAGCTGACGGAGCGCCTGATCTTTCACCCGAAGACGAAAGTGGAGTTCCTGCGCACCAAAGGAATTGAAATGGGGACGATCACGAACGAAATCGTCGAAGACAGCACCGGCGATCTCCACCTCCGCTTTGCCTTCTCCCTGGAGCGAGCCGACATGAAGCCCGGGAGCGCTGAGGAAAAAGAATTCGGCGCCGGCTACGCTCAGGGGTATCTCGTTTCGGTACAGAGGACCATCGATACCATTCGGAAACTCGTGCGCGCAGGCAAACTCCGGGTTCGCGAGTAGGGAGAGTTCTGCGAGGCAGTGCGGAGCTCAATCTCAAATGTGAGATGTCCCACGTACGATCTTCAAATGTACTTGACCAAACGACCTACTGACCTAAGGGCTTATTGACAAATCTTCGTGGTTCAAAGAGTGGTGATTTGGTCAGTCAGTAATCTGGTCAAGTACATTTGACATCGTACATGGGACATTAGACATTTGAGAGTGAAAACACCTAGCGGAAGCCAGTTTTGCAACCGGCGCGGAGGTTACTTTATGTCAGCCACCCAGCGCACCGCCCTCTTCGTAGTCCCACCGGCCGTCCTCGTGCTCGCTCTGATTGGTCTGCCGTTCCTGCGGCGTGAGAGCGCCGCACCGCAGCAGGCCCCATTCGAGCTGGTGGAAGCGACAATCGGCGACGTCCATCGCGCCATCCAGCAGGGGCAGATCACCTGCCGCGGGCTGGTCGAGGCATACCTTCAGCGCGCCCGCGTCTACAACCACCCGAGTGATCGCCTCGTGACCGGCGACGGCAAACCGATCCCGCCGGCGCGTGGTACCGTCCGCGCCGGCAAGCCGATCGAGTTCCCGACTGAGACGGTTGGGATCTCGACGCTCCTGCCCAACTTCGATCGGTACGCCGGACCGCCGATCGAGTTCGGCCGCATGGAACCGACCGCCTCGGATCCTGAGGTGCAGCAGCAGTACGGCATGACCGTCGGCACGCCCAATTCCGGCAAAGTGAACACGCTGGCCACGCTCAACCTCCGCGGTGAACGGTCGGTGACGTGTAAGGACGATCGTGACCGGCACCCGTCGAGCGGCCCGCTGCCGGCCGGGGCGCCGCCGGTGTGCGAGGAGTTTCGAAAGCAGCCCGATGCGCTCGAGCGCGCCTCCGAACTCGACGCGCAATACGGCCGCAACCCGGATTTCGGGAAGCTTCCGATATACTGCATTCCGTTCTCGTTCAAGGATCCCTTCGAGACGAAGGACATGCGCTCGACCGGCGGCGCCGACGCCCGGTATGACATCGATTTCCCGGCGCGCGATCACACGATCGTCGCGCAGCTGCGCGAGAAGGGTGCCATCATTTATGCGAAGGCTGTCAACACCGAGTACAACGGCATTCCGGCGTCACCCGGCGGACGTCACATGCCGGAGGAGGTGCTGCCGTCGACGCTCGGCTACCAGCGCAGCAGCTGGTCGGGGAACCCCGCCACGCCGTACGACACCACACGCGCCGCTTCGCTCGGATCGAGCTCGGGGTCGGGCGTCTCTGTCAGCACGAACCTCGTGATGTGCAGCATCTGCGAGGAAACGCGTATGTCGTGCCGCGGCCCGGCGAACCACAACTCAGTCGCGCTCATCCTGCCGCAGAAGGCGCTCATCTCCTTCCTCGGCAATGCCATCGGCGCCGACATTTACAACGACCGCGCCGGCATCCATTGCCGCAGTGTGACCGACGCCGCCAAGGTACTCGACGCGCTGAAGGACCCGGTCAACGGCTACTACGACCCGCGCGACGTCTTTACCACCATCCCGCGCTCGGCCGTGCTGTCAACGTCGTACGCCGCTCACGCCGCGACCCCCGGCTCGCCGGGATCGCTCAAGGGGGTCCGCATCGGCGTGATCCGGGAGTCGATGGTGACGTTCCCGGGCATCAAAGCGGACGAGCCGATCTCGGCCGCGGCCGCGCGCGAGATCAAAGAGGTCCTGGGCCGCCAGCTGGGCGCAACGCTCGTCGAGTCGGTCGATCCGCTCTGGCCGGACGACCCCGACGTCGAGAACATGCGGACGACCTACACGCGAGCACTTGCCGAGCTGATCCCGGTCTTCTTCCCCCAGCTTCTGTTCCGACTCAACGATCAGGGGCAGCCGGCATTTCCGGATTTTGCGGCAGCGATTAAGCCGACGCAGTTCGCGCCTGGCCGGGTCTTCGGATCCGGCAAACTGGCTCCGGCTGACTACATGGTGGAGTTGGCAGAGGGTCATATCGCGCCGCCCAAAAACCTCAACATCCGCACGATTCAGGGGCTGGCTGACGAGCGGCTCTTCCGCTTCCACATCGCCCAGTACCTGACGCGCCGCGCGGCCGACTGGGCCGCGCGCGGGTTCAAGGAAACGCTCATCGACTGGCCCGCGCTTAACGCCCGATCGAAATTCTGGAGCGACCAGCAGCGCGCCTACTGGCTCAACTGGCAGGAAGCCGACGGCCACGTGAGTCCGCCGGGTGAGCGCGACGCAACCGCCGAGCGCATCATGCTGAGGGAGTTGCTCCGGCGCGTTGAGATGAAAGTGATTCAGGAAAACCGCCTCGACGTTGTCGTCCGTCTCCACACGTCGCTGCCGCCCGGCCGCATCGGGCTCGCGCCGTGGCCGAATCCCCCCGGCGACACGCGAAGCGACATGCCAATGGGACCCAATGCGGGTGAAACCGAAGTACTCATTCCGGCCGGCTACGTGCGCGAGGTCTACGATGCAACCTTCACGCTGAGTCGCGACCGGAAGCGGTACATCCCGACCAACAGCAACACGCCAACGGCACTGCCTGCGCCCGGACTGCCGTTCTCCCTGGTGTTCCGAGCGGAGCCCGGCGCTGAAGATCGGATTCTGCGTGTGGCGTCCGCATACGAGGCGGCGTCAAAACGCCGCATCTCACCGCCGGCCTTCGGGCCCGTGCGGAGCGGCAAGTAAGGGCACTGTAGCGGGGGCCTATGAGGTGTGAACAAATTGGAATCGAGCATATTCCTCCTTGCATCACCGCAAGGGGTGGCCGAGCGAGTAACAAAATATCGCGAAGCTTCTGCTGATCGCGAGGCCGGGGTAGTTTTCCGATCGAAAACCAAAAGGAAAACCACCCCGGCTGCGGCTGCTTCGGTGGCTTCGCAATATCTTATCGACGACGCAGCCACCCCTTGCGGTGATGCAAGGAGGGGAATGGCGCTCGACTGTAATTCATTCACAGCTGTAACGAAAGTGTCGCAGTAAGTCCTTTAGATCCGTTGCGAACTTTCATTGTTCACTTTGAGCCGCGGCTCATGAATGTCTTCATAGATCGCCGCTACAGTTGGATCCCCGGGGAGAACGGTCGCCTAACTGGGGCGGCAACGAAAGGATCAGAGTATGGAGACCATGAAATGGAGAGCAACACTGATTCTCGGCGTAGCGGTAGGGTTGGCGGTGCATTTGGCCGCACAGTCACCTCCGGAACTCATCATTCGCAACGGTCTCGTTGTGACGGCGGACGCGCGTTCGCAAACCGATGTGCGCATACGTAACGGCACCATCGCCGAAATCGGTCGTAATCTGGCTCCAGCGGCGGGGGCTCGGGAAATCGACGCGCGAGGCATGCTTGTCCTTCCCGGCGGTGTCGATCCTCACAGTCATCTGAGCGCGGAAGTACCGCCTGACCTGACGCCAGGAAGCATTGTGGAGGACTATACCAGCGGCTCTGCGGCGGCACTGGCGGGTGGCGTCACCACGATCACGAACTTTGTCTCCCGGCAAGGAAATGAAAATGTGACTGCTTTTCTGGATCGCAACATTGCCTTGGTCGAGAAGTTCGGGGTCGCCGACTTTATGATCCACATCAACGTCGGTGATGATCCCAGCTGGCTGACTCCCCAAGTCCTTGCCACAATGGTCAACCGGGGCTTTACCAGCACCAAGACCTTCATGCGAGAAACGTACTTCGACACGCACGCCGTTGGCTTCGTCAAGTTGTTCCGCACGTCAGGCGCGGCCGGCATTCTGAGCATGATCCATTGCGAGGACGCTTCGATCATTACCGATCTAAGTGAACTGATGGTTGCCGAAGGGCGCGGCGGGCTGAACAATTTACCCGCGAGCCGGCCGGTTGTCGCGGAAGTATTGGCGGTCGAGCGGGCGGTCGCCATCGCCGAAGCGACCGGTGCCCCCATCTACATCGTTCATCTGTCGTCGGAGCGGGCGCTTCGTATCGCCGAAGACGGCCAAGCTCGCGGCTTGCCGATCTATGTGGAGACGCGTCCTATGTATCTCCATCTGACCCAAGAGCGTTTTCTTCAACCGGACGCCGGCCTTTATGCCGGTTCACCACCGCTCCGCGATAAGAAAGACCAGGACGCGCTCTGGGCTGGAATCGCAAAGGGGACCATCCATACGGTGGGGACCGATCACGGTGCCCGAACGCGCGAAGAGAAAATGGATCCGACGCTCAATGTCATCACGAGACGCGAGGGGGTCAGCAACGTTCAAGTCTATCGTCCGATGTTGTACTCTGAGGGCGTCCGTACCGGCCGCATCACAGCCGAGCAGTTCGTAGCCGTGACGGCGACAAACCCGGCAAAAATGTTTGGAATGTACCCTCGCAAAGGAACTATCCAGGTGGGTTCTGACGGGGACGTTGTCATTTGGGATCCGAATTTGAAGCGCACGATTCACGACGAGGATCAGTTGTCGAACGCAAAGTGGTCCATTCACGCCGGCTGGGAAGTGACCGGCTGGCCTCGGACGACGATTCGCCGCGGCGAGATTG
>QHWY01000135.1 GCA_003223875.1 Acidobacteriota bacterium
AGGATTTCTCATTCGAATTGCCCTCCGACAAGCCTCACATTTTATCGAAGAGAATACGAACGGAATCAGGTAAATGGATGGGCTTTGCACAGAAAGTCGAGAATGGCCACTGTAGAAGCGGCGGTCTATCGTTGAGGCTGCGCGCCTTCGCGCTTGCGCTTCGCGGACCGCCGGCGATCTCGCAAATTGCTGTATTGCCGGCGGTCATAGAAGACATTCATGAGCGACCCGCTCAAAGTGAAGTATGAAAGCGCAATATATTGTGGCCTGGTTGCGGCACCACAATTTGGCTTTCGTTACAGCTGTGAATGAATTGATGACACGCAACTCCCCTCCTAAGTTAGGAGGGGAGCCTGCGAGGACCGCGAAGCGCGAGCCCGATAGGGCGAAGCCTCAAAAGAAGTCCGAGCAGGCGGGGTGGTTCCCCTGCCGTTACTGGCAGTTGAGGGAACCACCCCGCCCTCGCTTACGCTCGGGCACCCCTCCTAACTTAGGAGGGGAGTGCCCGCACTCCAATTCATTCACAGCTCCTATGACCGCCGGCAATACAACAATTTGCGAGATCGCCGGCGGTCCGCGAAGCGCAAGCGCGAAGGCGCGCAGCCTCAACGATAGACCGCCGCTTCAGTGGCCATTCTCGACTTTCTGTGCAAAGCCCATCCATTTACCTGATTCCGTTCGCATTATCTTCGATAAGATGTGAGGGTTGTCGGAGGGCAATTCTCATGAGAAATCCTGTCATCGTCTTCATCGCGGCTCTGGCACTGGCAATCGCAATCTTCCCGCAAACCGCGACTGCCGAAACCGCTCAGCGGGGCGGTGCGGGAAGAGGTAACGCCCCGCCTCCGGGCCCCCAACATGATCCGCGCGATTTAAGTGGAATTTGGCTGCAGCGTGGAGGCGGTCCCAGCAGTAATCCGGTCAGTGAATGGACCAAGGAACAGCTCCCATTCACCCCCAAAGGAAAGGCGGAATTCGAGGCGCGCAAACCGGGCAAAGGACCCAGAGCAGGGCTGCCCGCGGCAGGAAACGATCCGCTTAGTGAGGCGAACGTGCCGGGCCTGCTTCGCACGTTGGTCTACGCCAGACCGTTTCAATTCATTCACACGCCCGACAAGGTCGTACAACTTTTTGAGTGGTTCCGGATTTGGCGTGAAATCTGGACCGATGGACGGAAAATGCCCGAAGATCCCGGCCCCAGGTTTTATGGATATTCCATCAGCAGGTGGGAAGGCGACGCATTCGTTGTAGAGACTGCCGGACTGGACCCACGCCTTTGGGGCGATGAATGGGGAATGCCTTTCAGCGAAGATATGCGCGTCCTTGAACGATGGCGCCGGTTGGACCGCGACAATATGGAGCTCACCATCACGTTTACCGATCCGGTGATGTACACGAAACCTTGGACGACGGATACGAAAAGATTCCGGCTTCAACCAAAAGGCTCGCCCAACGGAGAAATGCTGGAAGTCATTTTCGCCCCCATCGACGAACAAGACTTCAACGCGAAAATTCGGAACCCGAGTAACGGCGTCCCGCGGTAAGCATTCCCCTCCTCTGCGATTCTCTGCGAGGAGGGGAATTCACTTTATGGGCAAAGCCATTGGAGCGATAATAAAGGCCAAATACGCAGTGGCATAGTAAGGAGAAGCGGATGAAAACCAGGCGATTTTTGCTTATTGCAGTCGGCGCTTTCGTTGTTATTTTCAACCAAACGACCACGGTTCCGGTTCACGCCGAAGGTCAGACGGCCACAGTGTTGGCAGGGCAGGTCAGCTCCGCCGAAGAAGGTCTGATGGAAGGTGTGGTGGTTAGCGCGAAGAAAGACGGTTCGACAATCAGTGTCAGTGTTGTCACCAATGCACAGGGCCGCTTTGCTTTCCCGGCCGCAAGACTGGAACCCGGGCATTACACGCTCAAGGCGCGCGGTGCCGGTTATGAGGTTGACGGAGCCCAGTCCGCAGATGTCACTACAGGCCAGGAAGCGAAGGTCGAAATCAAGCTTAAGAAGGTCAAGAATCTGTCCGCCCATCTCACGAATGCCGAGTGGCTGTTGAGCATTCCCGGCACCGACGAGCAGAAGAATTTTCTCCTCAACTGTACTGGCTGCCACACGCTGGAACGCATCATGAAATCGACATACGATGCCGATGGCTTCATGGAAGTCATCCGGCGGATGAGCCTGTACTATCCCGGCAGCACGCCGCTGAAACCGCAGCGGCTCGCCGGCACTGCGACTCGCGACGTCGAACGCGGTGGGAGTGGTAGAAAGACCGCGGAATGGCTCGCCAGCATCAACCTGAGTCAAGAGCCGTCGTGGCCTTTTGCGCTCAAAACGCTACCGCGCCTCACGGGCAAGTCGACGCATGTGATCATCACCGAATACGATCTGCCGAACCGGTTGATACAGCCGCACGATGTGATGCTCGATCGCCAGGGCAATGTTTGGTATTCCGATTTTGGTCAGATGTTTCTCGGCAAGATGGACCCGAAGACGGGCAAGGTGACGCAATATCCGATCCCGGTGGTCAAGCCCGGATGGCCGGAAGGTACGCTCGATCTGGAATTCGACAAGGATGACAA
The DNA here is from genome assembly GCA_003223875.1 of Acidobacteriota bacterium. GTDB lineage: Bacteria > Acidobacteriota > Terriglobia > 20CM-2-55-15 > 20CM-2-55-15 > 20CM-2-55-15. Next base: position 2,584 of record QHWY01000135.1, read on the forward strand.
TCCCTGGATCGGTGTGATGTACCAGAATGCCGTCGCGAAGTTCGACAAGAAGACCGAGAAGTTCCAGTTCTGGCAAACCCCAAAGGAATGGGATACCGACGGCGGCCAGCTCGGGCATCTTGCCCTGGAAGGAACGCCTGTCGATAACAAGGTATGGATTAAGAACTCCGACGTCGGCAACATCTACAGACTGGACCTCGTGACGAACAAGTTTGAAAACCTCGGCAACTTCAAGGATCCCAAAACCGGCAAGCGTATCGGAACTTACGGCATTCACACCGACCAGCAGAACAATGCCTATCTGCTCGATTTTTCCGCCGGCAACATCGTGAAGATCGACGCGAAGACTAAGGTCCCGGCCGTTCACGAAACACCGACACCGGATTCTCGGCCGCGGCGAGGCCGCGTCGATCCGCAGGGCCGGTTGTGGTTTGCCGAGTATCAAGGTAACGCGATCGGGATGTTCGATCCCAAGACGGAGCGCATGAAGGAGTGGAAGGTGCCAACGCCGTGGAGCGCCCCCTACGACGCCATGCTCGATCGCAATGGAGATGCATGGACCGGCTCCATGCTGACCGATCGTATCGCCCGGCTCGACACGAAGAGCGGACAGTACACCGAATACATGCTGCCGCGATCGACCAACATCCGGCGCGTGTACGTCGATGATTCGAAGAATCCCGGCGCGCTCTGGATCGGTAACAATCACGGCGCATCGATCGTCAAGGTGGAACCGCTGGACTAGGAGTGTTTATGGTTCGGCAGAGGCGCAATTCCCCTCCTCGCAGAGGAGGGGTGGCGCGAAGCGCCGGGGTGGTCAGTTCGGCGAAACGTTTCGGCCGGTCTTCGATTAAAGCTTCGCCCTATCGGGCTCGCGCTTCGCGCCACCCCGTCTGCGCCGCCAGCCCGCTGGCTGTCGGCGCAGCCACCCCTCCTCTGCGAGGAGGGGAATGATAGTATGCTGCGAAGAATTTTCTTTTTGGCTGGAATGGTATTCGCCGGCTTAGCGCCGGCTGCGACTCTGCAGTCGCAAAACGCCGCTCCTCCGGCCACTGCTTCGAGTGTCCGCGCTGCTTTAGACACGTATTGCGTCACGTGTCACAACCAAACGACCGCTGTAGCCGGGTTGATGCTCGACAAAGTGGATCCCGCCAAGGCCGGCCAAGACCCTGCGGTGTGGGAAAGAGTCGTGCACAAACTTCGTACGCGCGCAATGCCTCCTCCCGGCAGACCGCGGCCCGACGCGGCCAGCTACAAAGCTCTGATCACTCAGCTCGAAACCGAGCTCGATCGGGCGGCCGTGGCGAAACCGAATCCGGGCCGGCCGGCGATCCGCCGGCTCAATCGCACGGAATATGCAAACGCTATTCGCGATCTGCTTGCGATCGACATCGATGCCGAATCGCTGCTTCCGGTCGATGAAGTGGACCAAGGGTTCGACAATATTGGCGATGCTCTCTCTGTAACGCCGGTATTGCTGGAGCGATATCTATCCGCTGCTCGCGTGATTGGCCGCATGGCAGTAGGAGAACCGAAGGCTCGTCCATTTTCGGAGAAATACGAACTTCCGAAATTTCTCACTCAAGACGAACGCATGGGTGAGGATCTGCCATTCGGCTCGCGCGGGGGGATTGCGGTTCGCCACTACTTTCCAGCCGATGGTGAATACACGATCAGGGTTTTCTTGCAGCGGAATTCAAGAGACTACATACGCGGGCTTGCCGAACCTCATCCGCTCGATTTCCGGCTCGATGGTGAAAGAATCAAGCTGCTGACGGCGGGAGGCGGAGATGAGCTCAAGGGCCAGCCGGGACCGATTTTTTCACAGGCTGCGAAAATCGGAGATCCCGCCAGCGAAACCTACGAGCACGGCGGTGCTGAGGAGCGCCTGGAAGTCCGTTTCCATGCGAAAGCCGGCCAGCATCTGGTTGCCGTCACGTTCATGGGCAAAGACACCGTGCCGGAAGGCGTATACCAGCCCCCTCTCACGCAGTTTCAGCTTGTTCAATTCAAGGGCGGCAATCCTTACATCGATAACATTGTCATCACCGGCCCCTATGACCCGACCGGAGTGGCCGAGACGCCCAGCCGGCATAAGATTTTTGTGTGCCGTCCCGCCCGCAGTGCACAGGAAGACGCCTGCGCCGAAAAGATTTTGTCCACACTCGCGCGCCTCGCCTATCGTCGGCCCGCAACCGATAAAGATTTGCGAATATTGCTACGCGTCTACCAGGCCGGCCGTAGCGAAGGCGGCTTCGAATCGGGAATTCAGGCTGCTCTTGAAAGAATACTGGCCGGCCCCGAGTTTCTGTTTCGTATTGAGCGGGATCCAGCGGGCGTGGGGGGACCGGCCGTTGCCAATCAACAACGCCGCCGCGCGGAGCGCAAGCGCGATAGCGCGCAGCCTCAAGAGGCGGAGCGCAAGCGCGATAGCGCGCAGCCTCAAGAGAAGGCCGTGTACCGAAATGGGCTGGCCGGTGGTGGGCCCGACGCTAAAGAAGTCGCGGCTCCGGACACCGCATACCGGCTGAGCGATATCGAACTGGCCTCGCGTTTGTCGTTCTTTTTGTGGGGCAGCATTCCGGACGGCGAGCTTTTGAGTTTAGCCGAACGCGGAAAGCTGAAGGATCCTGCGATACTCGACGAGCAGGTGCGCCGTATGCTCAAGGATCCGCGCTCTCGAAGTCTCGTGACGAATTTTGCTTCGCAGTGGCTTTACCTCCGCAACCTTAGTTCGAAGACACCCGATCCGAAGTTGTTCCCGGAATTCGATGACAACTTGCGTGAGGCGTTTCAGCAAGAGACGGAGCTATTTCTCGAAAGCACGCTCCGCGAGGATCAGAGTGTCTTGAGATTGCTGGATGCGAATTATACGTTTCTTAACGAACGTTTGGCTCGACACTATGGAATTCCAAATGTGTACGGCAGCCATTTTCGGCGCGTGACGCTCGGCCCTGAATTTGATGCACGGCGCGGACTTCTCGGCCAAGGCAGTCTCCTGACCGTCAATTCTTATGCGAATCGCACCTCGGTTGTTTTGCGCGGCAAGTGGCTGTTGGAGAACCTGCTGGGCGCGCCGCCACCGCCACCGCCTCCCAATGTTCCGAGTTTGGACGACAGTGGAACCGACGGCAAGCCCTTACCGTTGCGGCAACTCATGGAAAAACACCGCAAGAATCCCTCGTGCGCGGGTTGCCATGCGACCATCGATCCTTTAGGATTCGCGCTCGAGAACTTTGACGCAATCGGCCGATGGCGTACCCTTGATGCCGGTACGCCCGTCGATTCTTCGGGTGTGCTTCCGGATGGCACGAAGCTCGAGGGCGTATCGGGACTTCGAAACGTGTTGTTGAGCCGGCCGGAACAGTTCGCGAGTGTGTTCGCGGAAAAAATGCTGACCTATGCGTTAGGCCGTAGACTCGAGTACTATGATTTTCCAGCTATTCGCAAAATTGTGCGGGAAGCCGAAAAACATGACTACCGCTGGTCGTCGTTGATCCTAGCCACCGCCCAAAGTATGCCGTTTCAGATGAGGAGGTCATCAAAGACATGAGCGGAGCGAATGTAAGCCCGACGCGAAGCGCAAGCGCGATAGCGCGCAGCCTCAATGAAGGGCGCAACCATCAAGTGATGCCGGTTTTTAGAAAAGCGATTCCACGGCGCACATTCATCAAAGGTGCCGGCGTGACGCTCGCCCTACCACTCCTGGACGCGATGATTCCGGCGCTCGCTGCGGCGGAAAAACCAGCGAGGCGCTTTTCGATCGTCTATGTTCCCAACGGCAGAATCATGGATAAATGGACGCCGGCAAAGGAGGGCACCGGCTTTGAGTTGCCTCTTCTTCTGGAGCCCTTCGCTCCTTTCCGTGATCGTTTGCTTGTCGTAACCGGTTTGACTCTGAGTATCGCTAAGGCGCGCCCTGGCGAAGAAGTGGGTGTACACGAGCGTCCCTGTGGAGCCTATCTGACCGGCGTTCATCCGAAATGGACGGATGGCGCCGATATTCAGAACGGTACTTCCCTGGATCAGATCGTCGCAAAGGAGTTCGGCAAGTACACGCAGTTGGCATCGCTCGAGGTTGGTCTGGATTCTGCGGGAATTTTGGGCGCCTGCGAAAAAGGCTGGAGTTGCGCCTATGTCAACACGCTATGTTGGCGAACTCCAACGACGCCGATTCCAATGGAGACCAATCCGCGCCGCGTCTTCGAACGGCTTTTCGGCGACGTTGGGAGCACGGATTCTGCGGAACGGCGAGCCGTTCAGCGGAGGAACAACACAATCCTGGATTCCCTGAGGGAAGCAACCGATGATCTGATTCGCGGCCTTGGTCCAGCTGACCGGTCAAAGATTTCCGAATATCTCGATTCCGTTCGTGATATCGAGCGGCGCATTCAGATCGCGGAGCGCGAAAGTGCGCGGGATCTGCCGTCGCTAACGCGGCCTTCAGGCGTACCTGCAACCTTCGAAGAACATGCGAAGCTGATGTTCGATTTGCAGATCCTCGCCTTCCAGGCCGATCTCACGAGAATGATTACGTTCATGATGGGCCGCGAAAAAACGGATCGGCCTTACCCCGAGATCGGAATTCCGGATGCGCATCACCCGCTGACGCACCACGCGGGGGATCCGCAGAAGATCGCGAAGGTCGTTCGCATCGAAGCTTTGCAATCCAACATGTTTGCCTATTATCTGGATAGACTCCGGTCGACCCCGGACGGCGATGGATCGCTGTTGGATCATATCGTTGTTAGTTATGGATGCGGCATCAGCGAAGGCAACGGACATTCCGTCGTCAATTTGCCTCTGGTGTTGGTTGGCGGATCAAGCTACTTCAAAGGCGGCCGCCATATCCGGTATCCGAAAGAGCCGCCATTGTCCAATCTGCAACTGACATTGATGGACAAGTTAGGCATTCCGGTCGAGAACTTCGGCGACAGCACCGGCAAGATCGATCTCCTGACGGTGTAGTGCTATGGATATCGAATGCGGCAACTCCCTTCCTAAGTTAGGAGGGGTGCCTGCGAGGATAAAATCCGAGCAGGCGGGGTGGTTCCTCTGCCGTTACTGGCACTTGAGCAAACCACCCCGCCCTCGCTCGCGCTCGGGCACCCCTCCTAACTTAGGAGGGGAGTTGTGTCTAGGACTGTCTTGGCTGATGCTGGCATTTGTAGCGGCTACCACCTTCGCCGCTCCCGCTGACGACCTTCGGCTCATCGACGCGGTGAAGAGCAGCGATCGCGCTGCTGTCCGTTCCCTCATCGAAAAACGTGGTGACGTCAATGCCGCACAGCCGGATGGCACTACGGCCGTAGCATGGGCGGCCAACAGAGACGATCTGGAAACAGCGGATTTCCTGATTCGCGCCGGCGCAAATGTGAATGCCGCGAACGAGTACGGCGTGACTCCTCTGGCGCTGGCTTGCACGAATCGTAGTTCTCGTATGGTGGAAAGGCTGCTGAAAGCGGGCGCGAATCCCAATGCACGGCAATGGACTGGTGAGACGCCACTCATGATTTGTGCGCGCACCGGAAACGCCGAGACAGTGAAATTACTTTTATCTTACGAGGCGAATCCGAACGCGAAAGAAAACGAGCAGGGCCATACCGCACTGATGCGTGCGGTTGCCGCAAAGCATTCTGAGGTGGTGCGAACGCTGATTGAAGGTCGAGCGGATGTTCGCGCCCGTTCCAACGGAGGATTCACTGCACTGCTGTTCGCCGCTCAGCAGGGCGATATCGCCTCCGCCCGTCTTCTGCTTGCCGCGGGAGCGGATATTAATGAAGCCACGCCGAAGAACGGCACCGCTTTGGTGGTCGCGGCCGCCAGCGGACGCGAAGACTTCGCCATTTTTCTCCTCGAGAACGGAGCCAACCCGAACGCCTCCGATACCTACGGCGTAACGGCTTTGCATTACGCCATCCCGCGCGGCATTGCGGGCATCGACTCTGTTTCGGTCGTTTTCAGGCCATATCAGGAAGTGCCGCCGGACATGCAGAAGCTCGTGAAGTCACTTATCGCGCACAAGGCTAATCCGAACGCGACGATCGCCAAGGATTTTCCGCCTTATTCGCGCTCACCTTACGCCCTGCAAACCAGTCTTGTTGGAGTCACACCCTTCTTGCTGGCGGCCGCAGCCGCCGATGTTGGACTGATCCGCACGCTCTTGGAGGCGGGTGCCGATCCTCAGATGAAGGCGAGAGATGGAGCCACCGCCCTGATGATGGCTGCGGGAGTTGGCCGCATCGACGAGCGCGAAAATGAGCAGGAAGAGGCGAACGCCGTGGAAGCTGCCAAGCTCGCCCTCATGCTTGGAAACGATATCAATGCCCCAAATGACAAAGGCAGAACAGCCTTGCACGGCGCTGCCTGGACCGGTGCCAACGCGATGGTCGAATTTCTAGTCGAAAAAGGCGCCAATCTGAACGCCAAGGACCGTGGCGGTCATACTCCGCTGGCTCTGGCCGCAGGCCTCGCTCCCCGAGGCGGCGATAGTGCCAGCCTTGTCCGCGAAAGTACAATGGCTTTGCTTCAAAGGTTGGGAGCGCAACCGCTACCTCCGCCCCGGACCGGAACACGTTGATTTTTAAGGAGCAACACCGAAAACGGGGCCGCAGTGCTGCTTTTTCAACGGCAACGTTGGAAACGCGGCAGCAGTGTTAGTTTTTCAAAAGGAACGTTGGAAACGCGGCAGCAGTGTTAGTTTTTCAAAAGGAACGCTGGAAACGCGGCAGCAGTGTTAGTTTTTCAAAAGGAACGTTGGAAACGCGGCAGCAGTGTTAGTTTTTCAAAAGGAACGTTGGAAACGCGGCAGCAGTGTTAGTTTTTCAAAAGGAACGTTGGAAACGCGGCAGCAGTGTTAGTTTTTCAAAAGCAACGCTGGAAACGCGGTAGCAGTGGTAGTTTTTCAAAAGGAACGCTGGAAACGCGGCAGCAGCGTTAGTTTTTCAAAAGCAACGCTGGAAATGCGGTACCAGTGTTGCTTTTTCGAATCCAATACTGGAACTTTCTACCTTCTACTTCTGCTTAGCGCCTGATACGGGCAGGTACACTTTGTTGTTGAATTCGGAGAAATCCGAAGGCACGCAGAAATATTCCCCAATCTCGGTCCCCGGGACCAGGGGGGTCTTGGCTGCAGGGGTCACCCAAGGTTCGGCGTAGGTCTTGGGATCGATAATTGTGATCTGCGTCTCTAGAGTGCCGTAGTCCAGGCGGCGCCATCGCTCTACGACTTTCATCTCGTCGCTATGAGT
>QHWY01000136.1 GCA_003223875.1 Acidobacteriota bacterium
CGGATGACTTGCTTCCTTGCTCCAAAGGGCGAGAACCTGTACATTTTTGCACAATGAGTTATCAAGACATCATTACGATTGAACCTGATAAGCGGGGCGGAAAACCGTGCATACGCGGAATGCGTATCACCGTTTACGACGTGCTGGAGTATCTGGCCTCCGGGATGACCGAAGAGCAAATTCTTGAGGATTTCCCCGAGTTAACGACAGCAGACATTCGAGCATGCCTCGAATTTGCCGCGGACCGAGAGCGTAAGCTGGTGTCGATTCCACCACAGTGAAGCTCTTGTTTGATCAGAACCTCAGTCATCGTTTGGTGAAGGCCTTCGCTGACGAGTTTCCGGGATCGGCACACGTTGGTCACGTTGGGCTGGATAGGGCTCCAGATGGCCCTGTATGGGATTATGCAAAGGAGAATGGGTTCGTGACTACCGCAGGCGCTCTTCGAGATAGCGCTCGAGTGAGTCGACCGAGATGCGATCCTGCAGCATCGTGTCGCGATGACGAACGGTCACCTGGTGATCTTCGAGCGACTGGTGGTCGACGGTCACGCAAAAGGGCGTGCCGATCTCGTCCTGCCGCGCGTAGCACTTTCCGATATTGCCGCTGTCATCGAAGAGCGAGCGCATTCGTCCGGTCAACTGCAAGCTCTTCTTGATCCGCTTGGCCATTTCCACCATATCCGGCTTGTTGCGCGCGAGCGGAATGACGGCGACCTTGACCGGCGCGAGATCCGCATGCAGATGTAGAACGGTTCGCTCTTTCCCGCCCTCCAGCTTTTGTTCCTCGTAAGCATCCATTAAAAAAGCAAGCGTGATGCGATCAACGCCGGCGGATGGCTCGATCACATAAGGCGTGAGATGCTGATTCGTGACCTGGTCATAGTAAGTCTGTTTCAGGACGGCGTGTTCATTAACGAGAAATGATCCGTCTTTAAAGGTCGTCTTGCCGCCCTTGGTATGACAGGTCAGGTCGTAGTCCGTCCGGTTGGCAATTCCTTCGACTTCGTCGAACTGCTTTTCTTCGTCGCGCTCGGGAAAAAATCGATACAGAAGGTCTGTTGTCGCCTTGGAATAATGCGAAAGCTCTTCCGGCTTTTGCGCGTCCTGCTTCAAATTCTCCGGCCGGATCCCATACTGGTGATACCACGCGACGCGTTCCTCGATCCAACGCCTATGCCACTCTTCATCGGTGCCCGGCATGACGAAATACTCAATTTCCATCTGTTCGAATTCGCGAACGCGAAAGATGAAATTCTTCGGAGTGATCTCGTTGCGGTACGCCTTGCCGATCTGTGCAATGCCAAACGGCAGCTTCCGGTTTGTCGAATCCAGAACGTTTTTGAAGTTAACGAAAATACCCTGCGCGGTTTCGGGTCGGAGATAGGCGATGTTCTCGTCGTTTTCGATCGGTCCAACAGTCGTTTTGAACATCAGATTGAACGGGCGCGGTTCGGTCAAATCATGAAGGCCGCCTTCGGGACATTTTTCGCCGGGCTCGATCTGGTCTGCGCGAAAGCGTTTTTTACATTTGCGGCAATCCACCAATGGGTCGGAGAAGGTCGCCTCGTGGCCCGAATATCGTAATACGAGTCTGTTCATGAGGATGGCAGCGTCCAGCCCTTCCACATCGTCGTGCTCGTAGACGTTTGCGCGCCACCAGGCGCGCTTGACATTGTTTTTGAGCTCGACGCCCATCGGCCCGTAATCCCACGTCCCTTGCAGGCCGCCGTAGAGTTCGCTCCCCTGAAAGAGAAACCCCCGCCGCTTGCAAAGCGACACGATTTTGTCCATCGTTGCTCCGGCCATCAATCCCCCTAAATATAGCTCCCCTCCTAAGTTAGGACGGGTGGCTTCGCGAACCGCGAAGCGCGAGCCCGGTAGGGCGAAGCCTCAAACGAAGTAAGCGAAGACGAGGTGGTTCCAAAATGAACCACCCTGCCTCGCCTTCGGCTCGGCACCCCTCCTAACTTAGGAGGGGAGTTCTCATCGTACCAAAATACCCTATAGACGGTATTTTCCAGGCGATTGCCTCGGACTATGATTTCCGTCGAGTCAGTGCTCGGGCTTCCGGGTCACTTGCGCTCATCCTCCGACAGTTAGGTCCCAACACTCCGGTGTGGGTTGTCTTTTCACGGGGACTGCCCGCACCATTTTTTTAGGAAATAATTTTCTTGCGCACCGCGTAGAGCACGATTTCCGCGGTGTTGTGAAGATTCAGCTTCTGCATCAGGTTGGAACGGTGTGTCTCGATAGTCAACGTACTGAGGTTTAGGAGATGGGCGACTTCCTTATTGGATCGGCCTTCGGCGAGGAGTTGCAGAATCTCTTTTTCACGGCTCGTTAACAAATCAAACGAATCCTGCAGACCTTTTGCCTTGAGTTCCTGCAAGTGTTCTTCGAGGAGGACCTCGGCAATGGCCTGGCTGAAGAATGGTTTGTTTTTGCTGACGGCGTCGATGGCCTTGCCCAGATCTTCCTCGACGGTGTCTTTCAGAAGGTATCCTTTGACGCCGGCGTTCATGGCGCGCAGGAGATAGTCTTCATCCGAGTGCATGGAAAGCAGAATGGTCTTCGTATCGGGGAATTGACGCGCGATTTGAGCGGCGGCATCGATGCCGTTCAGCAAGGGCATTGCGATGTCGAGGATCGCAATATCAGGACGAACCTGTTCGACAAGGGCAAGCGCGTCCCTGCCATTCCGCGCTTCACCGGCGATCTCGATTTCGTCTCGCCGGGCAAGGAGGTAGCAGAGGCCCTTGCGCACGATGTCGTGATCGTCGGCAACAATAATCCGCAGTTTATTGGCGGATTTCATAGCAGCGGCTCACGCCTGACCGTTCAAGGGGATTTCGACCGAGAGCCTCGTGCCCTTTCCCGGCTTGGACTCGATCTCGACTGTTCCTCCAAGCTCCCGGACTCGCTCCTCGATTCCGATGAGTCCCATACCACGATAGGATGCGTCGCTGCCAAATCCAATTCCATCGTCCGCAACTTCGAGGTTCACGCGTTCTGAAGTTTGCCTCAACGTGAGATGCGCATTCCTGGCCTCGGAGTGGCGCGCGCAGTTGGTCAGCGCCTCCTGCACAACGCGATAGATACACGTTCGCTGGAGATCGCCGATAGAATCAAGCTGCCCTTCAAGGTGAACGGCCACGGCTATACCCGTGTGCTTGGAAAACTCGCGCGTCTGCCAGCGCAAAGCGGGGGCAAGACCGGAGTCATCGAGCATGGAAGGACGCAAACCCATGGCGATATTGCGAACAGTGCTCAGCGTGTCGTGCATGAGGCGCTTGGCTTCCTTGAGGTGGTCTGTGAATTCTTGTGGAGGCCCAGCCCGTAACTGCTCGATATTTCCGAGCTCCATTCCCAATGCGGTAAGCGTCTGGCCCACCTCATCGTGAAGCTCTCTGGATAGGTGCCGGCGCTCTTCTTCCTGCGCATGCAAGAGCTGAGAGGAAAGCCGTCTTAACTCGGACTCGGCCTTCTCTCGGCGTTGGCGCTGCCGATCGGCCCGGAGTTGCAGCCTGTACATTCCGTACCCGCTGGCGCCGGCGACCACAAGACCGAGTCCGAGTGTGACGGCAACCGTCGTCCAGATGTAGCGTATGAATTCGTCTTGAGATTCGACCAGGCTCTGGCGGCGCCGTTCGAAGCTTTCGCGATTGATGTCTTCGATGCGGCGAGTGATGGCCAGAGCGGAGTCATGACGGGCAACAAATTCCCGCTGCAGCGTTTCAAACTTCTGCGGAACACCCAGCTCGGGATCTTCCAAGGCGGGAGCAACGTAGGCCCAATAACTTTCGATTTCGTCGCGCAGTTCGTCGATATCGGGAGAAAGTTCGGCAGCGGCAAGCGACTTCAACTGCTCGAGGTAATGTCGAGCCAACTCTTCACCTTTTTTTAGCCGATCCCGTTGTTCATCTGCGGCTCTCGATTCGGAATCGAGCATCAGTTCGTGCACATAAAGGCTGGCGAGGAATATTTCGGAGCGCAGGCCATCAAGGGCAAATTGAAAGCGGTCGTAGGCAACGTTGATCGCGGCGTGTTCGCCGAAGATGGTGTTGGCCTTGCCGACGGCAACCGTCCCCGCAACGGCAATAAGCGCCAACAACACTCCGAAGCCCACCAACAGTACCAGTAGACTCGTGTTCTTCACGACGCCATAGTATCGCATTCCCCTCCTCGCAGGCGGGTGTTCGAAAACTACGGAATAGCGGGTTCGGTTCTTACTGTAGCGGCGCTCTATGAGCGCCGGTTTTTCGCAGAATCAACCAAGTGCCGGCGGTCATAGACCGCCACTACAGCAGACGAAAACCGCTTTGCAGCAGTTTTGCAACCCCCTCCGCAGAGCAGGGGTGGCGCGACAGCTTAATAGAAGCTGGCGCACCGGGGTGGTCAGCTCGGCCGAGACGTTTCGGCGAGCTTCTATTGAGGCTTCGCCCTATCGTGCTCGCGCTGATGTTCTTTCAGGAACTCTCGTACTTCCCGGAGCGCAGGAATGCCGCGGCGCGCGCCGATGTGCATGCACTTCATCGCAGCGACGGCATGGGAAAAACGGATTACGTCTTCCAACGACCACTTCTGGAGCAAGCCGTAAATAAATGCGCCATGAAAAACGTCGCCTGCGCCCGTGGTATCGGCAACCGGAACCTGGAAAGCGTTTGATCTCAGGAGACGTCCGTGATCCACAAACAGGGCGCCTTCCGCACCTCGCGTGATTCCCACGACAGGACAGCCGTAGCGATCCGCAAGCTCACGAGGATCGTCTGCAAAATCCGAGCTGGCGATAAGGCAATCCACCAACCTCAGAAGTTCATGAGTCGAGTCGTCGTATAGTTCATCAATGTCGATGACGACAGGAATGTGGGCTTCGCGCGCCCACCGCGCGGCTTGAAGCGCCGCGCCAGAATCGCAGCCGTCGAGGTGCAGCAGGCGAGAGTTGATGATGACCTCACGGCGCAATTGCTCCACTGGATAAACCAATCGCGGATCCCGGCTCCACAGAATCGTCCGCTCGCCAACGCCCTCCTCCAGGAGAATGATCGCCGTCTGGCTCGCAGCGCCTTGCACTTCGCGGACTTCCAGTTCTAGACCTTCGGCGCGCAGGCTTTCCAGTTGCGCCCTCCCGACGTGGTCGTCACCGACGGATCCGATATACCGCGCTTTCAAACCGAGCCGCGCGCAAGTGATCAGCGCGGTAGCCACCTGCCCGCCGGGTTCTACACGCATTTGGCTTATGCGCGTTTTCCCGTTCGGCTCCGGAAAACGAGGCACCATGCAGATCGTGTCCATCGCATTTAGGCCGAGGCCAGTAACGTCGATCGGAGGATTCTCCATTTACTGGGGTTTTCTTCCCAGCAGTTCCTGGACTTCGTTGTAATTCAGCGGGCGTTCTCGCGGCGTGAAATAACCCTTCGGAAACCACATGACGGTGACGCTCACGGTTTGAAAGTCATTGTAAAAACTTCGAATATAGGCCGCGTAACGGTTGCCGTCCGACAGCAGGGTGTTATCGGTAAGAGGTAGATCGAGCCAGGTCAGTGTGAAATTGTATTGAGTGTCGGTCGGTTTAGGATTCGTTTGCTCCGACAGGAAAGGTTGAGTGCTGACTCTTATCGTCTGATTTTCCCAATCGGGATGAACCGCCACCATGCGGAGCGTGTAATTTCCGTCGGGTGACTTCAAATCGATAATGTCCCCGAACGCAGCCGCCGCCTGGCAATCCGCCGCCGCTGACACCGGTTCCGCATGCCGCTCCGTTCTCGCGTCCAGGTTCAGGTAATAGACTTGGCATCCCTGTCGAGAGGAATCGGCGGCAGATTTCCATGGAAGAAGGAGCCATCCGAACGGAAAGAGTTTGGACGATTGCGCCGCTTCGCTCGCGGACCATTCTCTGGAGATCGACGCTTTCTGCCGTTCAGCGATGCGGCGAGCAATGGACCAGAGCGCTTCGCGGGGATCCTCGCCGTTCTTCGACTTCGGCTTCTCCATCGCAAGCCTTTTGATGGCGTCTTCCATCAGCGGCTTCATCTCAAAATTCTCATTGAAATTGAGCGCCAGTAGTTCAGTCAGTATGACCTCGCGGTCGGCGGGCATCGGTTTGTCGCCTGTTTGTGGACCTGCGATCGGACTGATGAGGCTATTGAACATGCTGGCGCGGAGCTGGCTTTCGGCCTGTTCTCTCTGGCTTTGAATGGAAACGCCGGTCAGTCTGCTTTGCAGCGAATTCGCGAAAAGAGCGACCACCAGCACGGCAGACGCTCCCAACAATTTGGCAAGGACCTCCAGCCAGTCCAATATGCGCGGTTTCGCGCGCGGCGGCGCTATTCGATCTTCGGCCATACTCTATTTTCCCCTGGTCAGGTGGACATCCTGCTGTCTCGGTTGAGGAAAACTCTCAATGACGCCAGTCAGTGCGGCGTCGGTGCTGGGACTCACCGTGTACTTTCCAGGATCGAGATACACACTGAAGTTGCCCGACTTGTCCGTCTTGAAGGTCGTCGGTTCACCCTTTGCATTTCGCGCCGTGAACGTACCGTTCACAATCGGCTTTTCGTCCGCTCCTAAGATGCGGCCAGAAACAATGTCGGCCGAGGCGGGGAGGGAAAACCATATTGCACCTGCAATAGCCAGGCACAGAATGATCCAGATTCTTCGCAGCATAATACTCTCCAATCATTTGTATTTTACGCGAGCTGGCCGTCAACCTGAAGTGCTGGACCGGCGCCCATGACCTGAACGTACACTTTTCTTATGCGTACTATGGTTACCGCACCGACTCAATCCTACGATTCGCAGGCAGCGGGCCAAATCACGGGCGCAGTTCCCGATTCCTGATTTCGGATACAATCCGGTTTATGGGCATGACCGTAGTGGAGGTCATAGTTAAAAAGACGCGGGAGACCAAGCCTGCGCGGAAGGTTCAATTTCTTGTCGACTCCGGTGCTGTGTACTCCGTCGTGGATGGAAAGATTCTTCATGCCCTGGGATGCAAACCATATCGACGAAAGACGTTTTATCTCGCCGACGGTACGCCGCTTGAGCGACGAATTGGCGACGCGTATTTCGAATACAAAGGCATCGGTGGTCCCGCTCCCGTCATCTTCGGCGAAAAGGGCGACAATAACCTACTGGGAGCCACGACACTGGAAGCGCTGGAACTCGTCCTCGACCCATTCAAACGGGAGTTGCGCCCGATGACCATGAGTCTCATGGGAGCTGTCCCATTCCGCTGAGCGGACAACCGAGGCCCCAAGACGGAACGGTGTCAAAGCTGTACGAACTATCGGCGCTTGCTAAGGGCACGCTTAAGTTTCTCTAAGCCTTGAATGTCGCGCTGGGTCAAATGGGAGTAACTATTCTGGCGTAAGCGAACATTCTGCCCGTTCTTTTCCGAATCGGCCCAGTCTGGGGTATTGATCATGCCCCCAATGACGGACCAGATGAAACGGACAACCACGACGATCACTACGACGCTGGTCAGCTCCCGTAACATGATCTCCGTTTTAACATACCCTCAATTTCACGAACGGAAAATCGATTTTGCCGAGAACGGAGCGTCTAAACTAGTGGAGGAGCGGGAATCGTAGCTTTCCACGTACGAAGCCGGGTGCTGTATGCTGACCCGGTGCTCTTGTGCTACAAAGGAAACGGCCCGGATGGAACTCGAACCGCCATGACGATAAGGAATTAATTAAAGAGTAGAAAAGGAAGGCCAAGTGACACCCGAGGACCGCATAGACCGGATTGAAAAAGCGCTCGACCGGCACATCGAATTTGTCGGACAAAGCATTGTTCGTAGCGAAGAAATTCTCAACCGGCACATTGAATTTGTAGGCCACAGCCTTGACCGGCTCGCCGAGCAGGTAAACCGGACGGCGGCGGCGCAAGAGGTAACGGAAAAACGCTTACAAGAGCTGATCACTCACGTTGACCGCGTTGATGGCCGCGTGAAAAGGTTGGAAGACGAGAGCAATTAACAGTCCATCCGCATTCGCGCAATTCCCTCCTAAGTTAGGAGGGGTGGCTTCGCGAACGTAGTGAGCGAAGACGGGGTGGTTCACATGCGAACCACCCCGCCTCGCTTCGCTCGGCTCCCCTCCTAACTTAGGAGGGGAGTTGACCTCCTCTTTTTAAATTCATCCACAATGCAACAGAGCGACACTTCCATCCGGCTCTCTGCAACAGACCTCGCCAACCATCTTAGTTGTCCTCACCTGACCACACTCAATCGGGCGGCCGCCGAAGGCAGAATTCAGCCGCCGTGGTCGCATAATCCTCGCATCGAGGTTCTGCAGAAGCGGGGATTCGAACATGAGCGGCGGTTTCTGGAGCATCTTCGGGGACGGGGCAAGTCGATCCATGTTCTCAGCAACGAAGGCACGCCGGAAAAGGCGTTTGAAAACACGTGCGCCGCGATGCGATCGGGCGCTGACGTTATCGTGCAGGCCGCGCTGCTGAATGGCCGATGGTACGGACGGGCAGATGTTCTTCTGCGTGTGGAGACTCCGAGCGAACTTGGCGCGTGGTCATACGAAGTCATCGATACCAAGCTGAGCCGGGAAACCAAGGGCGGAACGATTCTGCAGCTTTGCACCTATTCGGATCTGGTCGCGCAAATCCAGCGAAGGCTTCCCGAGCACATGCACGTCGTCGTTCCGACAAGTGACTTCCGGCCACAGAGCTTCCGGACTCAAGAATTCATTTCCTACTACCGCCAGATCCAGAGGCGGCTTGAAGAGGCCATCGATCATACTGAAATCCAGGACGCCACTTATCCTGAACCGGTGCCGCACTGCGACATCTGCCGCTGGTGGCCGGTGTGCGATCGACGGCGGCGCGATGACGATCATCTGTCGCTGGTGGCGGGAATCTCCCGCCTTCAACGCAAGGAACTTCGTCGTCACGAAATCCGAACGCTCGAAGCTGTCGCCGAGCTGGCATCGCCTCTGCCGTGGCGCCCAAGCCGGGGTTCACTCGATGGCTACGAGCGAATCCGCAGCCAAGCACAAATCCAATTGAACGGACGCCGTTCGGGCCGTCCTCAACATGAACTGCTGGCAATCGAGGCCGGCCGAGGACTGTGCCGTTTGCCGGCTCCTTCGGCCGGCGACATCTTTTTCGATCTCGAAGGCGATCCCTTTGTCGAGCCCGGAGGCCTCGAGTACTTGTGGGGTTGGGCGACACGTGACGGCCAGCAACTCGTCTATTCGCCCGCGTGGGCCTTCACGCGTGCCGAAGAGAAGTCGGCTTACGAAGCATTCGTCGATATGGTGATTGAGCGGCTGGAGCGGTATCCAGATCTCCACATCTATCATTACGCGCCGTACGAGCCCGGAGCGCTCAAACGTTTGATGGGCCGCTATGCGAGCCGCGAAGGCGAGATCGATCGGATGCTTCGCGCGGGAATTTTCGTGGATCTTTATGGCGTCGTGCGGCAGGCCCTCAGAGCTAGCGTGGAAAAGTATTCGATAAAGGACCTCGAGGCATTTTATTCCTACGTCCGCGAGATTCCATTGCGGGACGCTTCTGCGGCTCTTCACGCCGTGGAGTTCGCGTTGGAAATGGAGGCTCTCGATTCCATGGAAGACCAACAGAAGGAAAACGTTCGCGTCTACAACGCCGACGACTGCTATTCGGCCGCCAGACTTCAGGGCTGGCTCGAGCAACTTCGCGCGGGATTGATCGAGCAAGGTGTGGCGATCGATCGGCCGCCGAAGGTTCCAGGCGACCCGCCCGAATCCGTGGACATGTGGACGA
>QHWY01000237.1 GCA_003223875.1 Acidobacteriota bacterium
TAGACCGCCCCTACAGCTTGGGGTGCGCAACTGTAGGGGCGCTCTATGAGCGCCCGCGATGTATTTTTTGTGCAAAGCCCCGAGTGTGGAGTAAACGTTCCTCTTACGCATGGCGAATTTTGAGCCATCCATAATTATTGCGGCTATCCTTTGATGCGATCCCAGTCTATTCTGCCGTTCAGTTAGGCTTTTTGGCTTTCGGGCCCACGTCGGGGCGCGGATCGGAAACGAACCCGTCGCGGTTGGGCATCCTGATTTTCGGGAGCGTCTTCGCATCCATTACATCAGCTTCACCGATAATACCGTTCAGGTTCAGGATATACGCAGCTGCGGCATAGACCTCCGATGACTTTAATAGACCCGGCTTGTCGAAAGGCATCGCGCGGTTGATGTAATCCCAGAGCGTGGTCGCGTAGGGCCAGAAACTCCCCACCGTCTTGAGAGGTTTCGGCGTTCGAAGCGTGCCCTGTCCGCCCACGAGGATTGGACCAATATCGCCTTCTGCCTTCTGCCCGTGACAGCGGGCGCACTGGGCCGCGAAAACTTCTCGTCCGGCGGCGACCGTGCCCGAGCCTTCGGGCAAGCCGGTGCCGTCCGGAGCGATGGCTGTTGCGAGTTCGCGGAAGTCCTCGGGTGTGGGAGGCCGTCCGACGCCGAACGTCGGCGACTGCGACGCGAGCGGGATCGACGCCAGCAACAACACGACGCCGACGACGACGCTACACTTCCACATTCCTCACCGTTCCGTCAGTCTGGATTTTCCAGAACTTCATCCCGTTGAAGTGATAGCCCGAATTCGTTCCGCGCACGGCGATCAATTCCTCGCGCGTGGGTTGAACGTAGCCGGTCTCGTCGGTCGCGCGCGATGCAATGACCGCTTCCCGGCCGTCGAAACGCCACGGAAGCCGAAAACGTGTGAACGCGATGGGCAGCCGCGGCTCGTGAAGTTTCGCGGCAACCCAGGACTTTCCTCCGTCGGTCGTGATCTCCACGCGCTCGATTCTTCCGCTGCCGGACCACGCGAGGCCAGTCAGTTCGTATAAACCTGTGCCGGGCAATTTTTGCCCTCCCGAAGGAAACGTGATCACGGACTTCGCTTCCATGCGATAGGTGAAGATGCGCGCCTTCCCGTCCGGCATCAGGTCCGAGTACTTCGCCGTTTCGTCTCTCGCCATGTAGGCCTGGTCGGTAAGCTTCAGGCTGTGCAGCCATTTCACGTTCGTGTTGCCTTCCCAACCGGGAAGCAGGAGACGAAGCGGATATCCCTGCGCGGGGCGAAGAGCTTCACCATTCTGTCCGTACGCAATGAGAGCATCGTCCAAGGCCTTCGCCAGTGGAACGCTGCGCTCCATGCGACAGGCGTCCGCACCTTCGGCGATAACCCAACTCGCGTCCGGCTTAACGCCGACTTCTTTGAGCAGGAGGGACAGTGAAACCCCAGTCCATTCGCTGCAACTGACGAGGCCGTAGCTTCGCTGAACGTCTGGTCCGGTGATTGCCGTCCACTCCGATCCGCTGTTGCCGCCGCATTCGAGCACCATGATGCGGGTGATCGACGGCAGCCGCTTGATGTCGGCGACGGCTAAGGAGAGCGGCCGATCCACCATGCCGTGGATCACCAGCCGATGCTGAGCGGGATCGATGAAGGGGATTCCGGCGTGATGGCGCTCGTAGTGGAGCGACGACGGCGTCAGGGTGCCTACCGAGTCCTGTAGCGGAGAGAAACTGGAACCCGTTTCCGGTGTTTTCGTGTCGCGCCTCCAGCGGACCGCCTTCTCATATGGCGATCGCTCCCCATACGGGCCGAGCGGAATGCCCAGTTTGCCTGGGCTTTCGGCCGCGAGCGCCTTCGGCTGTGCCAGCAGTCCTCCGCCCACTGCCGCGGCGCCCATTTTCAGAAGCTGACGGCGGCTTGGTCGTTTGGAATTTTTCATGGACACCTCGTCGTTAGTTCGACTGAGTCGGATTCCAGAAGGTCGCTTCGTCACCCGGATTTTCCGTGTACACATTCTTAGGGTCGACGCCTTTAGGAAGGATCAACCCAATCCAGGGAGCATCCATTTCTTCCCAGCTTTGTTCTCCGCCGTAGACATCTCGATCGGGATCGCGAGCGAATTTGTTGTTCGGAGAATTATCGAAATGCGACATTACCCGAATTTTCGTCCCTTTTGGAATCTTGATCGTCTTTTCGAGGTTGTACGTCATCTGCCAGTTGAAGTCATAGCGCGGCTGGATCAGTACAGTTTCAACCTTCCCGTCCGGATACATCAGCATGTACTTCATGTCCTTGCCGTGCTCATGCATATGGATACTCATCACGGCAAGCTCGGTATCCACGTTGAAGATGGCATCTTTCGGCGGCGCTTCCCAATTCGCCGCTCCCGCCGGAATGCGCCATCGCACGCGATCATTCCAACCGTCGTTGCCCCTGGGCTTTAACGCCCTCATGATGAGCTGCCGCCGAGGTTCTTCTTTAGCGAGAACGAATCCAACCGTCGTGATATCGGTAACCGGTTTGCCGGTAGGAGTCCAGTGGAGGCTCAGAATCATATCGGTGTCGGCGGGAATCAGATATGCCGTCTTGTAGTAGGCATAATCCAGGGGAGCACCGCCGGGCCGATAAAAACCTTCAAAGCCTGCCCCAGCGCCGTCCGTGATCAGGTTTGCTTCGGGAGCAGGACAAACGTCCTTCTGATCAGCGCTGCAGAATGTGACGCGCTCGGGCCTCGGCTGTCCTGGAACATGAATCCCGGTCTCATCGCGTTTGATGTCGGACCAGTAGAATTTTCCATACTTCACACCATCCATATGCGGAGCAAAGCGGACACCGGCGTGATGCATGGCCGCCGGTACTCCAGGCCGGATTTCGATGGTGGTCACCCAGGTGTCTTTCTTGAAAGGGTTGGGCAGGACCATGATCATGTTCTCGACCCAGCCTTTGGCGGGCACGTTGAATGGAGGCGCTTCGATGACGAGATCGGGCTTCGAGCGCCAGCCCTCAACCCACTGCACGGGCGGTAGGGCATCTTTCGGGTCGCCTTCGACGGCGCCCGCGTCGGCCCATTTTGCAATGGTGTCGATTTCAGTCTGCGACAGCGAGAAATTCTCGACGAAATGTCCGTATCGCGGATCGAGCCCTCCCGGCGGCATCTTTCGTTCGATGACAGCGGCTTTCATCGCTTTGGCCCACGGGCGTGTGGTCTGGTAACTGAGGAAGGACATCGGCGCCACCTCGCCCGGGCGGTGGCAACTCTGACACCTCGCCTGCAGGATCGGAAGAACATCTTTATTAAAGGTTACGCCTTGACCAAACGCCGCAACGGAGAACAGAAGCAGGCAACAAAGTGCAATTCCAACAGAACGCATAACCGGCCTCCCCAAAACGCTTATCGAGAACGATTGCTGGACGACAGTATACGACGCCAACTCGTGAAAAGAAAATCGGCTGCCCTCCTAAGTTAGGAGGGCAGCCGAGCGAAGCGAGGCGGGTGGTTCCCGTCCGAACCACCCCGTCTGCTCGGACTTCGTCCTCGCAGCCACCCCTAACTTAGGAGGGGACTCTTGGATCAATTGTTCGGATTATCCGCGAATTTCGCGCCTAAGTTGTTCGCTTAAATCACGACTCTTTTATCCCGCCTGAAGAGTTTTCAACCACTTAAGTATGGTGCACCGCTTGCCTTTACAACGACGGCCGTTGTGCCAGGCCGCGCGGTGGGCAAGTGGGGCAACGGGGGAGGGCAGTTGGGCCGGCTCCTCCGAATGCCCATCGCGTGGCAATCACAAATCACCGGCGGCTAGGGGGCGCTCTTGCGAGATGTCATAGTTGGGCAAAGGGCCGCAGGGGCGTTGGCCGCCGGAGATTTTTCAATTCGAAAGGAGAACCATGCTACGTCGAAACATCGTTGGAATCGTTGTGCTCGCTTTGGTTTGCACGGTGGCGCTCGGCGCACAAATAAAAGAGATGCCGAAGACACCCGTCAAGCCGATCAATGCGCCGAAGGCAGTGGATATCAACTCCGCTGCCGAATCGGACATTATCGCAGTCGGAATTGCTGGTCCCGTCGCCAAGAAGATCATCGACGGCCGCCCATATCGGAACAAGCGCGATCTCGTCACACGTCAACTCCTCACACCGGAGCAGTACGAAAAATTCAAGGACTCACTCGTCGCTAGACGCCCAACGAATACGAAGAAATAGGCGTATGTACGCTCGGATGGTCATCGGGGAAGCCATCAGCGAGGAGCAGGTGCGGGAGTTTGCGCGCATTTACATATGCGACGTCCAGCCCAAGTTGAAAGACGAGCCGGGTTTCCAATCGGCGCGGCTGATGGTGGAAGAAGGCGGGCGAATGGCGGTTTCACTCACGATTTGGGAAACTCGCGACGACTGCCTGAATTACCACTCCAGCCGCTGTTACCGTCAGTTCGTTTCACAGACTCAGCATTTGCTGGCGGGCGATTTCGTCGTGAAGCTGTTCAAGGACTGGGGCAGCGGGTAGGTTTAACTGTAGCGGCGCTCTATGAGCGCCGGATATCCGGCGGTCACAGACCGCCGCTACAGTGTTGTTACTTCCTCCGGTACTCTCTGAAATCGACGATGCAGTGATGCCGCCGCAAGAAATCCATGAAACGTTTGTAATCGGTGTCGGGAATTCGGAACAGCGGAAGCATCTTTCGATAACTTCCTCGTGTCCTTTGTAGGCCCTGACGAACGAGTCGTTCCATATGGGTCCGCGTGATCAAGCGCTCGGCGAATGGCCGTGCAACGGAGTCCCAGAAATTATCCATGATGATCTCGTCTTCAGGTTGGCGAGTTGGAGCTTCGTTCGGCAAGGTGATGTCGTCGGCGTGAATCATCGTCCCCGAAACCATGCAAACTGCGGCTTCCACGATGTTTTCTAGTTCACGGATATTTCCTGGGAAGCTGTATCCCATCAATTTAACAACAGCGTTTTCAGAAATCCTCTTTCTGGCACGCAACAAGTGATCAACAAGGAGCGGCACATCTTCGATACGGCGCCGCAATGGCGGAACGTGAATTGGAAAGACATTGAGCCGATAGTACAGGTCCTCTCGAAATTCGCCTCTCCGGACCATAGTCACCAATTCACAGTTCGTCGCCGAAATGATCCGGATGTCGAGCTTGCGCGTAGCTGTATCGCCAAGCCGCCTGACCTGTTTGTCCTGTAACACTCGCAGCAGTTTCGCTTGAAACCGACGCGACGTATTCGCGATTTCATCGAGGAACAACGTGCCTCCGTTTGCCTCTTCGAACAATCCAGGCTTGTCGGCTACGGCATTGGTGAATGCGCCGCGTCTGTGTCCGAATAACTCGCTCTCGATCAAATCATCCGGCAGCGCGCCGCAATCGACAGCCACGAACTTGGCCCGGCTCCTGTCGCTGTGTTCATGGATAGCTTTGGCGACCAGTTCCTTTCCCGAGCCCGATTCACCCGTAATAAGGACCGCGCCGGAAACTCGTGCCGCCGCTTTTACTTTCTCCCTCAAATTCTGCATCTGTTCGCTTTTCCCAATCATGTTAGGTATAGCCGCTCGTCGAGGAGAACGGTCACATGAAATTGGATCCTGTTGAAATTCGCACGCTGGTCCACGCTGTCACAAAGCACACCGGCACTCCCCTTCACGATCAGGATTTGGAACAAGATATTGCCCTTCACGCGTTGGAAGCGTTTGAACGCCTCGATCACGTCCGGCACCCGCGGGCTCTTTTGATGAAAATCGTTCGCGACACGGTCCGCGATTATTGGCGCCGGCGCCGGTCATCTCATGATTTAGAAAAAATCGATGAGCGGTTTCTCGCCCAGACCCCTGCATTCGAATTCGACCTCGACGGCCGCAGGCAAATGGAACTACTCGAACGCGCTTTGGATTGTCTGACGGAATCCAGACGGGCGCTGATCGATCTTTTCTATGTCGAGGACTACTCGATTCCACAGATCGCCAAAATGCAAAAAAGATCGATATCCGCTGTCAAGATGGATCTCGTCCGTTCGCGCCAGTTCCTCGCCCGAATTGTGCGCGCGCTCGCGAATAAAAAATCGCGTTAATTGCGACAAACAAGAAATTATCTGGTTATAACTCCTTTGTTACCGGCCGGACCACCGCGTGCAATATGACGGCAGGTTATGCGATATCCGGTCATCCACCAGCACGACGCTTCGGACTGTGGACCGGCGGTCTTGGCAATGCTGGCCGCGTATTACAAGAAACGCGTATCGATTGCGCGGATCCGCGAGGCGGCAGGCACCGATCGGCGGGGCACAAATTTAGCGGGCCTCAGTTCTGCTGCCGAACACCTTGGTTTTCAAGTTCGGCCGGTACGGGCATCGTGCGGAGCCGTAGATCAGATCCCGCTGCCCGCTATCGCTCATTGGCGTGAAGGAAACCGGAACCACTTTGTAGTGATCTACAAGATATCGCCGAAGCGCGTCACGATCGCTGATCCCGCTTCGGGCCTCCGCAATCTCACACCGGAAGAATTTCACCAGAATTGGACGGGGGTCCTTTTGCTCTTGACTCCGACGCCGCGGCTTGGCGGCTTGGTCAGATCAAAGTCTCCCCTCGATCGATTGTTTTGCC
This sequence comes from Acidobacteriota bacterium, assembly GCA_003223875.1. Classification (GTDB taxonomy): domain Bacteria; phylum Acidobacteriota; class Terriglobia; order 20CM-2-55-15; family 20CM-2-55-15; genus 20CM-2-55-15. The sequence continues at coordinate 6,601 of QHWY01000237.1, forward strand.
TTCTCCTGCCACACTATCGCCTCTTCCTGGGTGCGCTAACTGCGGCAGTCCTCATGACGATCCTCGGCCTTACCTTCTCATTTTTCATCCAGGCGCTTGTGGACTCTGTATTCGTCCTCAGGCGAACACCTGCCTTGAATTGGCTCGGACTAGGAATGCTCGTTGTAACGCTGGCGCGCGCGGGTTTCCTGGAACTGAGATCCTACCTCCTCGCCCACCTTAGCCAGAGGATCGATGCCGAGACGGTGCTGGACTATCACCGCCATCTGCTGGGACTGCCGCTTACTTTTTTCTATTCACGCCGGACAGGAGAAATTCTTTCGCGACTGAACGACGCGATAAAGATTCGCGTGGCTGTCAGCGCCACGACATTGTCAGTAATCGTCGACTCATTTCTGGTACTCACAACAACCGCCGTTATGACCTGGCTCGACTGGAAACTTACTTTGCGGTCACTCGAGCTTATTCCGGCGCTGGCAGGCGCAGTATGGCTGCTGAATAAGCCGATGAAACGCTACCAGCGCACCGCAATGGAAAGAGCCGCCGAAGTCGAGGCGCAAATGGTGGAGACTATCGGATCGATTCAGACGATCAAAGCGTTTCGCGCCGAGTCCCGCATTCAACTGCGGACGGAGGCTCGGTTTACCGAAATGCTGGCAGCGTCATTCCGATCGCAGCAGTTTGCCCTGCATTCAGCGACGCTCTCTTCTTTGATGGTGGGCCTGTCAACGCTCAGCCTACTTTGGTTCGGCGGTCATGCCGTGCTCGCAGGCGCTCTCACCGTCGGGCAACTGATGGCTTTTTACACGATGCTGGGGACAATTCTCGTCCCGATTGAACGGCTCGCAAACACGAATCAATCGATTCAAGATGCACTCATTGCAGCCAGCCGGCTCGGTGAAATTTTAGAACTGGATCGGGAAATACATAGGCAGGGCGCAAACGCGCTAGATTGCCCGTTGAAAGGGTCCATTGAGTTTCAGAGCGTTACTTTTCGATACGGCTCACGTTTGCCGGTTTTTGAAAATTTCAGCCTTCGGATTCCGGCGGGCGAATGCATAGCGATTATGGGTGAGAGCGGCTGCGGTAAGACGACACTCGTTAATCTGCTGGCGCGCTTCCTCGAGCCGGCATCGGGCCGAATCGTAATCGACGGTGTCGACATCCGCGATTACACGTTCGAGTGCCTTCGCCGCGAAATTGTCTTCGTTCCTCAGGAGATCGTTCTATTGAATGGAACAATTGCGGATAATATCCGGCTGGGACGCCCGAGCGCAACAAGTGCGGAAATCCGCGCCGCCGCCCAATTAGCACGCGTGAACGAATTTGCTGATCGGCTTCCTTATTCCTACGACACGCTCGTCGGAGAGCGTGGACTGGCATTATCCGGAGGCGAGCGTCAGCGCATTGCGATCGCTCGGGCGATTCTGTTGAATCCTTCCATGCTTGTGCTGGATGAACCGATCAGCCACCTCGATTCGCAATCTGAACTGGCGGTCCAAGCGCTGATCGACCAGCGCCGCGGATTTCGAACGACGATAGTGATTTCCCATCGTCCGTTAAATGTGCCGCGATTGATCGATCTCGATGAAAAGCATTTATTCGCTGCGGCCGCGGCAGCTGAACCGTCTTCGTGAGTGCCTTATCGCTAGTGGACCGGCGCCTCTTCGCCTTTCACGTTGTGCACTAGACTTCGTTGCGCCCATTCCAAACCCAATCGGTTACCTTCAATCATGCGATGGACCATTTCTGTCCTTCTCCTCGTCATCATCAAGAGAGACATCATGAATGCCATCGACCGGGCTCAGGCGGAAGTCCACCTTCTGATTGAGAGGTCTCCAGAAGCACTTACGGTTTAAGCAAACGACTCAGGAGTAGATAATGACAGGGGAACAGGAACAACGACTGCAGCAACTCGACGTAGAGATTCAAATCGCGGAAAAACAATTACGCGTGGCCACGATTAAGAAACAAATCCTGGAAGTGGAGTTGGACATCCTCACCTTGCAACGCGAAGTGGAGCAGCGCACCAATCAGCAATTGGCTCTGAGCGCGTAGACAAATCTAGAAGGCGATTTTCGAGCTGCGCGGCTCGGAGGGCGAGCAACGCTGCCTTATGGCTTCTCGGCTCGACAAGAGGTAAGATTGCGCGCTATGCGCAATCCAAGCACAACTATCATCGGAATCATATTTGCCGGGGCACTCACGTACGCACATGCGCAGTGGGTGAACTATCCCGACGCGCGGATCCCTCGCACGAAAGATGGCAAGCCGAATTTGACTGCTGCCGCGCCACATCTGAACGGCAAGCCCGATGTCTCCGGACTGTGGCAGGCTGAACGGAGTCCCGCGCGTGAATACGACAGTGTTCTCGGCAAAGGGTTCACTGCTCTGCAGGTCGACACGCACGATATCACCCCGAATGTGTTGAACGTATTTTGGGGCATGAAGCCTGAAGAGGAGCCGCTCCGGCCGGAGGCAGCTGCGATTCTCAAGCATCGCCAGCAAAGCCCTCTGGAGTATCCGCACACTCAATGCCTTCCGGGTGGCCTACCCCTCGCACTGCTGGTTTTCACTTTCAAGATCATTCAAATGCCCAAGGAAATCGTAATGTTGTCTGAGACCGCCGATCCTCCTCGGCAGATTCACACCGACGGGCGACCCCTTCCGAAGGATCCGGACCCTACCTGGATGGGATATTCAAACGGGCATTGGGAGGGCGATACACTTGTTGTCGACACGAATGGCCTCAACGACCGGGCCTGGCTGGACGCATTCGGTCACCCGCGCAGCGAATCCATGCGCATCACCGAGCGCTATCGCCGACGCGATTTCGGCCACATGGATCTCGAGATCACCTTCAATGATCCGAAGTACTACACGCGGCCCTTCACCATCAAGACGGGATTGAGGTTGATGCCGGACAGCGACCTCCTTGAATACGTCTGCGCCGAGAACGAGAAGGACCGCATTCACTTGCCCAAGTGAAAAGCGAACGGCAAAAAAATCTGTCCAACTGCGGCCACTGGATGTACTATTCGCACATTCAGGAGCCCATGACAGCAACAACTGTAGCGGCGGTCTATGACCGCCGACGATCTGGCAAGTTGGGAGATTGCCGGCGGTCATAGACCGCCGCTACAGTTGTTCCGAAAGTGCTCGCTGAGGGAGGTAAACACATGGCCAAGAAACGGGACAGTGATCTGAAAGATCGAAAGCCTCACGATGAGAAGGTGGTTAGCAGGCGAGACTTCGTCAAGAGCGGAGCCGCCGGCGTAAGTGCGGCCGTTCTGTCGACGTCGGGAACCGCTTTAGCGCAAGTTTCTCCCATCGACGCCATCAAATGGAACTACGAGGCCGATATCGTCATCATCGGAGGAGGATGCACCGGACTGCCTGCGGCCATCCGGGCGCGGGACCTTGGCGCCTCGGTGATCATCGTCGACCAGAACTTCGACCTAGGCGGCAAGATGCTGCATAGCGGCGGACAGGTTTCTTTTGGCGGCGGGGATCCACTCCAGTTGAGGGACATCCAGGGCGAAAACGACCGAGAGGGGTTCGTCACGGCTCCACGGCGGCAAGCGGTGGAGGAGCTGACCGAGGATCCGGACTTCCTGTTCAGGGACCATACCGATTGGTCGGTGATGGACGCCGCGGCCCAGGCACCCTACCGATACAACGAACGCGACCTCCATCGGGCCTACGCCGACAACTGTTCCGCCACTCGAGAATTCCTCATGGCGAATTACGTCCGCTTTGGCCGGATATTCGGAACGCACGGCAATGGCGGCATGTCGCGCGCGAGGCGGGCTGTAACCTTCCTGATGGAAGGCCCCACTACGGACATCAAGAAGGGAACGGTCTCGAAAAAGGATGCCGGAATCCCTAAGGTAAGCTCGAGTCACTTCGCGCCACGTGTGATGGAAGACGGAAGCTTCGTCGCCAGCAAAGGCGCGCGCGCAAACGGCGCGGCACTTTCCAGGTGCCTGGAATTTTCCGCTCGTGAAAAAGGTGTGCGGTTCATCCTCAACCGCCACATGGACGAGATTATTCGCGAGCAGCAGTTCTCGGGCCGCGTTGTGGGTATCCGGGCCAGCTATTCGCCGAGGTTCGATCCGGAGACCGGAAGACGTTTGGAGAGCCTCTGGCAGAACGGCAACGTCGACGATCGCACCGAGACGATATACATCAGAGCGCGCAAGGCGATCATCATCGGCGCCGGAGGTCATGGGGCCAATCCGCAGTTCCGCAGCATGTTCTATCCGGCATTCCGAGAGCCTGCTTTTGTATCCAGTGGTTGGGCCCTCCTGGGACCGCGAGGTCAGGACGCCAGCGGGATCATCGCGGGAATGAGGATCGGCGCGAACCTCGCGGGCATGCAACAGAACCTCTCTTATAACAACACGTTCCACATCCCCGGGAACCTGGCCACGCGCGATCCGTACACGGACATGCTTCCCGGCCATCCGACCTTTTCGTTTCGCGGGTCCACGGGCATCAACCTTCCCGACGCTTCCTTCCAGCACTTGATTGTTGTCAATCAGGTTGGGAAGAGATTCTTTAACGAAATGCTCATCACAAAACGGGAGGGCGGCGCCGCCTTTCCGGCCGGGCCCCGCAGGGGCCAGCCGAAGTCGGGACTCGATCATGTGCAGTTGGATTGGCGCAATGCGAGCGCAGAAAACATCAGGAAGACCTACTCAGAGCCGAATAGCATTCATGCTGCGTTGGCAATGAACGAGGGTTCGAAGGCCCCGGACTTCTTCTCCGGACCAATCTGGACGATTTTCGATCGCGCGGCAGTCGAGCGTGACAAATGGAACATCGATCCGCCCTTCACATCGCCGACCAACGGCTTCTTCTTCAGCGCCGATACGATCGAGGAATTGGCGGCGAAGATCCATCGCGGTCACGAATTCCAGAGAGTTCCGCTCACCTACCTTGTGGAAACGGTGGCCAAATGGAACTCGTATGTGGACAAAGGTAGTGATCCGGACTTCGCACGCGGGTCAGATGCGCCCATGTATCGGATCGAAAAACCGTCATTCTACGCGGCAGCACTCTATGCGGTCTGGCACGACTCCTACGGTGGTCTCCGGATCAATGGAAAGGCCCAAGTCATCGACATGCAGGGCGAGCCCATACCCGGGCTTTATGCTGGCGGAGAGTCCAGTGGCGGCGGCAATCAGCATGGTCTGGGGAGAGCCCTAGTCCATGGCTACATCGCAGGCACAAACGCCGTCAAGGAACCTAGCAGTTCATAAGCGGTCACATGGTTTCGCAAAGTGATCAAATGCGCCGGCAGACGACGTGCTCGGTGGATATCTCTCCCGACGTTGTTGATGCTGGGGCCGAGATGAAACTGCAGGCTAAGATCTCTTGCTCCCCAGCGTGCGACCTCGGAGGGCACACTGTCGTGGTTAAAGACCAGACCGGCGCCGACGCAGCCCGCGTTGAGCTCACCGAATTCGACGGGACGACAAACCTAACGCGTGAGCTCGCGATGAAAGCGCCGGTCCAGCCGGGGGAATATACCTGGTTGGCCGTGTTTCCGGCGGTTGTGAAGAAAGGCGTTTCATTCGCGGAAGCGTCAACGCCCATCTCGTTCACCGTCCAGCCTCACACCACGCACGTCGTCGCGTGGGATACCCCCTCGGCTGTGGTGGTTGGCGAACGATTTCGGATCAAGGTTGGAATCAAGTGTTCCAGTGCGTGCGATTTTATGAACAGGCAGTTTGGAATCTACGACCACGAGGGGGCGCAAGTTGCCAGGTCTACGCTGGCTGGGGGACGCTGGCCTGGTACCAGCGGCCTATACGGTGCAGAGGTCGAACTTGAAGCGCCGGCGCGGGCGGGCCTCTACACGTGGAGCGTCAGGGCCGAGGGATCGGATGCCGCGATGCCGCACGCTGAGGGATCCATCAGTTTTGGAGTCCGCGTTGTCGGTCACCCCGAGTATCGGGTAACGGTCGAGGCTGTCGACAAAGATACTCAAACGCCCCTCACCGGTGCTCGTATCGTCATGCACCCATACAAGGCGCTCACCGACGAGGGTGGCATAGCGGAGGTGTGTGTGGAGAAAGGCGCATATATGCTTTTCGTCTCGCAAACTCGGTATCTTACGTTCGGTCTGCCAGTCGAGGTGACGGCCGACATGAGGACCAGAGCGGAGCTGGAGTTGGAACCTGTACCTGAACGCAACTGATCAGCAGGAGCAAGCGATTTAAATCTCCGCACAGGAGGCTGGATGAAAGTTAAACTGTTTTGCGCGGCGGCCGCAGTGACGTTCCTACTATCTTCTCCTTTGGTAGCGCAGTGGCTGAATTACAAGACACCCGGTATTCCGCGGACTCCGGACGGCAAGCCGGATCTGTCGGCGCCTGTGCCTCGAACGCCAGACGGTAAACCCGAGCTCTCGGGCATCTGGCGTGCGCCTCAAAACAGCCCGTATCTGCGAAATATTGCAGTGGACCTCAAGCCAAGCGAGATTCAGCCATGGGCGCAGGCGCTGTACGAGCAACACGTTTTAGATCTGGGAGCAGACAGTCCGCGCGCGCACTGCCTGCCCGACCCACCGCCGTACTATCACCTTGCAGGCATGTCCCGGATCGCCCAGACGCCGGCGGTGATGGTGATTATCAATGAAGGTAATTCCAACAGCAACGTCACGCGAACCATCCTCACCGATGGCCGCGGTCTGCCCGAGGAGATGAATCCCACCTGGTTGGGTTATTCGGTAGGTCACTGGGAGGGAGAAACACTGGTGGTTACCACCGCCGGATTCAATGACAGAACTTGGCTGGATTTTGTCGGGCATCCTCATTCGGAAGAGCTCCGCGTCACCGAACGTTTTCACCGCCGCGACTTCGGACATATGGACGTCGAAGTGACCCTCGAAGATCCAAAAACATTTACCAAGTCGATAACCTTTAAGGCTGATAAGACATTGGTCGTGGACACCGAGATTCTGGAGACGATCTGTGAGTATGAGCAGCATGCCCGACACCTGGTGGGCGGGAACCGGTTCCGGCTCACCCCAGAGGCGCTTGCTAAGTACGCGGGGACTTACGAGTTCGCGCCGGGACGTGAGGCCATGGTCTCCGTCGAGGGCGAATTGCTGGTCCTGCGTCTCACTGGGACCGGCGAGGTAGAGCCTCTCGCGCCCCAATCGGAAACGAGTTTTATTGCAGCGCTGTTTGGTGATCAGGTCGAATTCGTGAGGGATTCAAGCGGTGCCATCACCGGTCTTACTCTTCGCACCGGAACGGGAACGGGCCTGGGCAACCGCGCTCTCAGCGAGCAAAAGGCGGTTCGCAGAGGCGCCCGCTAGGATTCTCACTGCAGAGATTCCTGGGTCAAGGGGAGATAACGCCCCAGGACGATGATCACCAACCACAGGAACAAGGAGCTTGCCGCGATAAATTTTGCGAACGCAGGCGGATCTTCGCCGGGACCCAACTTTGCCCAACTGCGAAAAGCGGAACTGCAGTGAAACAAAACCAGAATCGATCCCGCAACAACTACACTTGCCATCTTTAGATGAAAAAGCGGATTCCAGGCATAGAAGAACGGCATGCCGATAAAGAAGAGAATGCCCGTGATTATATTGATGACTAAACCAGCGATTCCCCACGGTAGTAACCGATGCAGTGGAGCTACAGGTAAGTCTTTCACAAATCCCAATAGACGGAGGTTTAGGGCCCCAATTGCTGCCACGATCAAGATCAGCCCAAGGAAGTGCAGCGTCTCGAGAATAGGCCAGACCCACCGCGAAGAGCCGGTGACGAAGTGAGAAACAGCCGGAACTATCTTGGAGCCTATTGCGCCGACGGCCGACGCTGCATTCTCCCCTGAGAAAATTTCCGGATGCCGGATTGCTCCACCCGTATTCCCGGTAATTGTCATCAGCACGACTGTCACGATAGATAGAAGGAGCACGATTGCGGAATTCCATCGTGCCACCGGGTGTGGCGCAGGACGTGACATCCGGCTAAACTGCCACAGTCCCAGAAACGCGACCGCGCCCGTAATTTCCATGAATATCAAAGAGAGCAATGCCGCGCCCTGGTGCGCGCCAACCAACTCCTTCGGCAAAGGAGTCGATAGCTTGAGCACCTCGTTTGCAACGTCCCCACTGAAATATGTCGGAATCGCCAGAAGCGCAATGAGCGTGAAAAACGCAAGGCTAGTTTGCTTCAAATCGTCGCTGTTTGCAAAAAGGGCAACCAGGAAAAGGAACAGCCCGACGAAAGCGCCGATGATCGGCCAATGATTCAATAAGAGATGTATGTGTGCCAAAGTCATGATGATTAATCCTACGCTGTCAGGACGGTGTACGTATAAGCCAGCAGACGGCCGGCAGTAACCGCTGCGACCCAAAACGCGAGCGAGCATACCGCAAAGATTCGGCCCTTCGCCATCATCGCCGCTTCACTTAAGCTGGAGTCTGCAAAGACACGATTGCGCAGCATCTGCATCGATACCATGGCGAGTCCAATTAGTGTCAGCTTGACGTAAAAAAGCGGATTCGTCAGAGCCTTCGTCGGGTAACCAATCAAGAGAAAGATTCCAGATCCCACCTGTATCCAGAACCCAACCCATATAAAGCGGTAAAACCGCTTGAGCGGCGCTAAAGGCAGGTCCGGTGCGAGACCAAGAATCCGCAACCCGATCAACACACTCGCACCAACCAGTATGCCCATGCCGATAGCGTGCACGGAAAGGATGCACCAGAAGGAGAAAACGGAATCGGATTCGCGAATCCAGATACTCAGACCGGTTTCTTCAATTGCCTTAAAGATTGAAAGGAACACCAGATTTTAACTCCTTACCGAAGTGTGGGCCTGATTCTAGATCAACGCTGGGTTAGTTGGAAAGGGGAGCCACAGGAAACGTTGCCCAAAACCGCTAGACGACGTGAGAAGAATGCCCAGCGCGCAAGCGCTGGGTGTTCGTATTCATAGTATGTCACAACCCACAGCGGCGGCAGATTTGAGGGCGTCTGCCGCCGCTTCGCGGCTTGTTCGGTTGTGAAATCAAACCAGGGCTGACGCCATGGTCTAAGTTCTGTTGCCGCTCCGCGGCTTTGTGTAACAGTCCTTACGTACTGGACTATTTTCTCAGGCCGCTCAGCGGCTTAATTTATTTCTGCCCGGTGGGCAGCTCGTACGGGGCGCCGGTACCGGACGAACCCAGAAACAACTTGCGCCCGTCGGCGAAGGTGATATCTCTGCCGTTTGCCCTGTGTGACCCGTCCTTGGACTGGTAGCCGTCCACAAGGACCTTAGTTCCCGGCAGCAGAGCATTCTTTGTAAAGCCGCGCCGAAACAAAACATTCGGAGTGCCGGCCTCGAAAGCCCAGTTTTCGACCTTGCCGTCGGACTTTTTCACATCAACGTAGAGCCACACATGGGGATTGGTCCATTGCATCTTCGTGACCGTGCCTTCGAATTTGACGGGTTTATTGGCGTCAAATTCGGCTGCAAACGCGTGGTGTGCTGCGAGCGGCGTTGCTCGGCCAGTCAACAACAAACCGAGTACGACGCTCATGAGGGCCAGTTTCGTTCGCATTGGATGAACCTCCTTCACTTTCTATACCATTCAAAAAAGCGGTCGCCTGTTGGTACCTTGCGCGTGATATCGATGATCATCGTCTCCCCTTCCCACCGCTTCACCAGTTGCTTCTTGCGAACATGTCCATAAAGGAACTCTTCTGCAAACTCGATGCAGGGATACTCGATGAGCTGAGTATTGGGTTCCAGACGGCGGTAGAGCGGCATCGCGATTCGCCACGGCCGCGTAAAAGTTTCCGGATCCTCGATCGTCACCTCATAGCGAATGGCGTCAGGACTAATGGGCGTGAACCGTTCAACCAGGTGGAGGGAAGCGCTGTGAAAGTTCCCAGCCCTGTCGAACCAATTCTTGCCGTTGAAGCCCGTCACGTCGACGACCAGTGTATCGCCTTCCCAGCGGCCGATCGAATGACCCATGTATGTATCGTCCGGGGGCCCCTCGGCCTTATCCAAATGGATCGTGCGAGCTGCGTTGGAAAACGTGAATGCCATCTGAATTTTGTTCGTGCTCTGGACGATTTGAAATGGATACGGCATATACATTGCCCGTGGAATGCCGGGCAGATAACACTTCAACTCCGGATCGCGATCAATCCAGTTTGCAGCGTTCTCCTTCTTTATCGCAGCCGCCTCGGGTTTGTAAGGAATTTCCCCGTCACCCTGCACCACGCCGAGTGATCCCGGCACACCCGCCGCGGCACCGAGCGCGAGCACGGGCGCTGCCGGCACGCGGGCGAATTCATATTCCGGATAAACACCGGGCTGTGTCACGGCCCCGGGGCGTGCTTCGTGAGCCTGCAGGTCCCAATGCGCCTCATTGTTGGCCTGCCAAATACCGCTGAAGTCCGGCTTGCCGTCGGACGTGCGGGCGGGCCCCACCGCACGTTGCGCCGCCGAGCGCGTCATTGCTGTTCCGATTCCTACCCCCAAAGCAGCCGAGACGATGACGATCACAATCATTGAACCATTGATCCGGTTGGCCATGGCCAGTCTCCTCGTCCTCCTGGTACCAAGTTGTCCGTTAATGAGATGCCGTCATGATAATCCACGTGGGATTAATGTCAAGCCGACGGTGATCCGTGGGTGGTGACTCAGTTTCATCTGTAGCGGCGGTCTATGACCGCCGGCGATGTCTAAACTGCTGCACTGTCGGCGCTCATAGAGCGCCGCTACAGTTGGGAAACCCGCAATTTTCAAACTGAGTCACTACCGATCCGTGAGGTTTCTTGGAAGTAGCTGGGTAATGTCGCGGACGACTAGCATTACTGGGGCAAACCGTAGTATCGCGCCATCCAGTAGGGCAGAATGTAGTCGATTGCCGCTGTTTCGATTAAGCCAGCGCCTCCTCCGAATAGCAAGAATGGGCTTCGTTGCCAAAGAAAGTCCGTGTTGACGCGTTCGTTAACCGGAATCGGGCTACAAGCCCGATCCGCGCCGCACGCTGGATATTTACTTCGTAAATCCACCCAATAATCGCGACGCGGTCTGGAAAGCCACAAATTCAGCAGCGTGATCGTCTCACTGTCGCGCACGATGTCGGGTCCTTTCAACGCCCGATCGATCATGTTGAAGTGGGAATTGCCGTGCTGCTGAGTCCTACGTCGCAGCGTGTCGTATGCATTCATGTAGATCTTTCTGTAGGGCGAACTGTCCTCCTCTAACCGGATCAGGTCGAAAAGGTTGATATAGTCCAGATTGAATTTGAAGTAGTGATTGTGATCGTCCAGGCTGTCAAAGAAAATCGGAAAGCCAACGAAGCCGGCATACACGGCGCGGTAGATTGCGTAGAACAATCCGAACTGCGGGTTTATTTTTCGGCCGGTCTGGAGAAAACTCAACTGCTGATCGGGCCTGAATGCAAAAGTGGTGCTGATCCTACCATCCGGCATAACCACATTCCAGTTGTGAGTCAGCAGGTAATTCAATATACGCGTCATATCTTGTCGGATGAGGCCGCGCAAATTCGAATCGTCAATCGCATCGTAAGCGACGCTCAAGCCGAACACCACCCCGGAATACTGGTCCCGTGATGTATTGCCGATCCAGAAGTAAGATTGGCCTCTAAGCTGGTTGTAGTAGATTCCATTCCCGGCTTCCTCTCGTTGAATTGCAGCAGCATAAGGTGAATTCGTTGGTATCAGACAGCGTGCCAGAACGTCACTTCCCGTAATGTCGAGAAGCGAGTGAATTCCATCGAGAGCTCGAGAGGCGTTTGCTAATGCATCCGGTGACCGTGTGACCTGATACCGAAACGCCTCGGCGGCCAGATAGAATCCCGTCCATATTGCGGAATCGCCGGCGCGCGTGTACCCGATGATTTGCGAGTAAGCTGTCGAGGCGGGATCGGATGAAGCAAATATAGGATCCAAAACCGTACCGTTGGCGTAGGGCATGTGAACCCGTTGAATGTTTCCCGATATATCCAGAGCATCGACTTCAGAGGCATGAATTGTTTTTGCTCCGGAAACTATTAACAAACCAATCAGAAAACTCTTGCCGCAAATTTCCATACAACGCATATCGTCCTCCGGTGGTTAAACCTAAGCACGCGCGTTTCCTTTACCGCCTCGATTTCCGGTACCTGTTCGAGGAAACGCAAATTTCGCTGCACTGTAAATTGCGCGACTGGCTTATTTGCCCTATCCTTCACCTATCTCAATGATTGCGATTGAACCAAAAACCGAGCCTGCGTCGCGGTCCATTTACATTGCGCCTTTGCGCGGTTTCAGCGTCGCGTTCGCGTTCATTTTCGGTCTCGCCCTTTTTGGACTTGTCGGGCAGGTTCGAGCAAACTCACGCCTGTTCTGGTCGTTCATGGGTGCTGTGGTCGTGCTGCTCGCGTGGAGTGCGGTGCTGTTCGGCTCGGCATGGGGGCGGCGTCGAAAGCTTGCGTTAGAGTTCGCTCCGCGGCTGCAGCACTATCTGCAGGCATGCCTGCAGACGGCGATCTTTGCATACTGGGGCTGGTACTGGCGGCAGGTATACGACTCGTATTATCTGGTAATCGCACAATTGGTATTCGCGTACGCCTTCGACCTGCTGCTGTCCTGGTCGAGGCGGGATATTTACAGACTCAGCTTCCTTCCATTTCCGATCGTCTTCAGCACAAACCTCTTCCTCTGGTTCAAGCCGGACTGGTTTTATTTCCAGTTCATGATGCTGGCCGTCGGCTTTGCGGCAAAAGAGCTACTCCGGTGGAACAAGCAGGGACGGGACACACACATCTTCAATCCCTCATCGTTTTCTCTGATGGTGTTTTCGTTGGGCCTCATCCTGACGGGAACAACCGACATCACGTGGGGCAAGGAAATCGCCATCACACAGTTCTATCCGCCGCACATGTACCTATTTATATTCCTGATTGGACTCCCGGCGCAGTACCTCTTCGGCGTGACAACAATGACGATGCCGGCGGTCATGACCACTTATTTATTCGGCCTGGCGTACTATCACGCAACCGGCGTCTATTTTTTCTTCGATTCGTATATCCCGATATCGGTTTTTTTTGGAATGCACCTCTTGTTCACCGATCCGTCTACCGCGCCCCGAACGGAGCTGGGACGCATGATCTTCGGCGCACTCTATGGCCTCGGTAACGTCGTCCTCTACTACGTGCTCCAAAGAGCCGGAGCTCCGGAGTTCTACGACAAGCTGTTGCCTGTTCCGATATTGAACGTCACGATTCAGTTGATCGATCGGGTGGCGGGATCGGAACTGCTTCGACGATTCGACCCATCTGGATTCGGCCGCTCGCTGGTGGGACGCCGGCGCAACCTGGCATACCTTGTCCTCTGGACAATCGTGTTTGCCATGACGAGCGTCGCACAAGGCGTCGGTGACAAGCACCCCGGACAGTTTGTGCGCTTTTGGCTGCGGGCCTGCCAAGAAGGTCGGCCACAGGCCTGCGCGTACCTGAAGGTCCTTTACTCGAACTTTTGCAGGCAAGAGTCAGGTTGGGCATGCAACGAGCTGGGGATTTTCCAAGCCGAACGCGACCAGGATCGAACAGCTGCTGTAGCGTCGTTCGAGCGCGCGTGCGACCTCGGGTCTTTGCCGGCTTGCCGCAACATCAACCGCACAATCACTGGCAGTGCTACCGCAGAGACGGCCTCGCCGGCTCTCCAGGACTATCCGATCATTTTGCGGGGAAGCAAAGGCCCAATCAGCAACCTACCCCCGCCGGCATTGTACGCGCTGGCTTGCAGTCAGGGTTGGCCGGAAACGTGCGAGCAGACAAAACATTGATGTTGACGACGTTTAATTTTTGACACTTCAGCCGCGCAGGCGTATAAAAAACCCATTGACCATAAACAGGAGGTAGTGAGATGAGGAGACCCCTTCTTCAACTTATTGGTGTGTGCGCCGTCGTGTTAGCCGTGATCTTGCTCCTCAAATTCACCGTCGCCAATGAGGCGTCGAGCCCCGCGGCTAGGGCTGCTGATGCGCCCGTCACGAAAGCTTCCGGGATCAAGACTTCCTGGGGTGAACCGGACCTGCAGGGAATCTGGACGGACGAGTATCAGACACCGTTGCAGCGACCGGCGAGGTACGCCGGGAAAGAATTTTTTACGGATGAAGAACGTGCCGCTCTCGATGCACAACGAGCAGCGACCGAACTTCGGCCTCGTGCCGAGAGGGGTACCGAACGTGATGTCGCCGGTGCATACAACCAGGTGTTCATGTCGATCAAGAAGACCGGCCGCCGTACCTCTCTGATTGTAGACCCTCCGGACGGGAAAACTCCTCCGTTGACACCGGAAATCCAGAAACAACTGGCCGCAGAACGCGAGTTCCGGCTTGCTCTCTTGCAGGCCACGGCGACTTGCAAAAACCAAGAGCCAGGCTGTCGAGGCGGCAAGTATGGGCCGCCTTCACCCAGGCGAAATGAATTCCCTCCGCGGTACAGCACCGCCAACATCAATCGAGTTGACAATCCGGAGGACCGCAGCATGTCGGAGCGTTGCATGGCCGCGGTGCTGCCCGATTTCACTGGCTTCCGCCGCATCGTACAGTCTCCGCGATCCGTGTCGATTTTCTATGACGTTGGACAGGGCCAAGGTTGGCAGCGCATTATCCCCGTCGACGGCAGCCCACATCTTCCAAGCCACGTCCGGCAGCGTTTTGGCGATTCGCGCGGCCACTGGGAAGGCGAAACGCTGGTGGTCGATGTTACGAATTTCAGTCCGAAGTCCGACTTTCTGGGATCTCGCGAGAACCGTCATTTGGTCGAACGCTGGACGCGCACCGGTCCAAACACGATCGAGTACCTTGTCACAATAGAAGATCCGTCCACGTGGACAAAACCCTGGACCGTCAAGCAGGAATTTTCCATGCAGAGCAATGAGGCGAACCGGATCTACTACGAGCCGCGCTGTCATGATGGAAACTTCGGCCTGCCGGGGTTGCTCGTGGGAGGGCGCGCCAAGGATAAGGCTTTCGCTCTGGGACAAGGACCCAATCCCGCAACGCTAGACAACATCAAAGGGATGGACGCTCCCGAGGAGAATACCGATCCTTTAGCGGGGGGCGCGGCGGCAGCGCAGTAGAATCGTTATCGCTGACTCATCGGCACCCACTTCAAGTCCGGCGTGGGTCCGATATATTCGGCGCGGGGTCGAATGAGGCGGTTGTTGGAGTATTGCTCCAAGATGTGGGCGGTCCAGCCCGACATGCGGCTGACCGCGAAGAATGGCGTGAACAGATCGATCGGCATGCCAATGACGCGATACGTTGTGGCGGAATAAAAGTCGACATTGGCATTGAGCTTCTTTTCCGACTTCACAAGTTCCTCGATTCGCGCCGACATCTCGTACCATTTCGGCTGTCCGGCGCGTTCGCAGAGTTCCTTGGACATGCGCCGAAGGTGGGTCGCGCGCGGATCTTCGCTGTGGTAAACCCGATGTCCGAATCCGGGAATCTTTTTCTTCTGCGCGAACAGGTTCCGAACATATTGATCCACCTTAGAAGGCTCACCGATCTGCTCGAGCATTCGCATGACGGCCTCATTGGCACCCCCATGTAGTGGACCTTTCAACGCTCCGATCGCAGACGTGACGGCAGAGTAAATATCAGAAAGCGTGGCCGCAGTAACGCGGCCCGCGAAAGTCGAGGCGTTCCATTCGTGATCGGCATGGAGGATCAACGCGATGTCCAACGCCTTCGTCATGGTGTCATTCGGCGGCGTCCCGTTGAGCATATAAGCGAAATTGGCCGCGTGACTGAGATCTGCGTGAGGCGGAACGGGATCTTTGCCGTTCCTGATGCGATCGAAAGCGGTGACGAGCGTCGCGGTTTGAGCGGTAAGGCGAATCGCTTTGCGCAGGTTGGCTTCCGGAGACATGTCCTCGGTTTCCGGATCGAACATCGAGAGCATCGACTCCGTCGTGCGCAGGACCTCCATCGGAAGCGCCTTTCGCGGGAACGTCTTCATCCAATCGATGATTTGCTGCGGGATCGCGCGCGAAGAAACGAGTTTCTTTGTTGTGTCGGCAAGCTCGGCTTGTTTTGGTAGACGGCCGAACCATAACAAGTGGCAAGTTTCTTCAAATGTTGAGTTCGTTGCCAATTCGTGGATGTTGTATCCACGATAAGCGAGTATTCCCTTCTCACCATCGATGTAACAGATCCCGGATTCACCCGCTATAACGTCTTCCAATCCCGCTTTCATTCTCGTCCTCGTAGGTTTTTTGCCCGCCAATAAACGGACCAGCCATTCTAGTGATTTACAAAAGGAGTTTCTAGCTCGATTTCGGCGCCCAGCGCGATGTTTAGCCGGTCCGCAGCTGATCCCTGGTTCAATGCCAGTTCTATATAGCCCGTGCTTCCTTCGATCGCAAAGAACTCGCCGGGATCGGCTTCAGCAAAACTCGAACACAAACGTTTGACGGAAAGGCCACCAACACGAATCGAAAAATCTCTGCCGAGATGGTGCCGCCGCAGATTAGTGATGATGTTGCCGAATTTATCGAGGTGCAACACCGTGCCCACCAGCCGGTCTCCCTGGAAATGCGGCTTCGGCAAAGCTTTCTTGACGAAATCGACGATGCGCGGCCCAACCGATTCGACGGGAATGCCCCGTGCCAGACGCGCCGCGACGGGGGCGAAAATATCGCGGCCATGAAACGTTTGGCTGACCGAATCCAGAAAAAGACTTTGATTGTCGATCCAATAAACCGAAGGAGGCGAAGCGCCTGGATCGCTTTGAAGAACACTCGATAGGACGCCATTGTCCGGCGCCACAAAAATGTGACCACTGGCTCGGGCGGCAATAGGACGCCGTGTAGATCCAACACCGGGATCCACCACGATCACATGAACAGTTCCTTCAGGAAAATAGCGGTACGCGCTATTGATGATGAACGCAGCCCCGAGGATATCGTACGCGCGGATTTCGTGCGTAATGTCGACGAGTTGCACGTCCGGCGCGATACCCAATATGACGCCTTTCATGATTCCAGCGAATGGATCGCTAAGGCCAAAGTCTGTCGTGAGCGTTATAATCATTTCTTTAGCGTCGGGCCCACCGTCCGGATCGCTGCGGTACGCCGCTTCGCGGCATTCTCACTGCCGGCCGGTACCCCCACGCCCAGAAACAATGCGACGCGTCTATTTAGATAGTAACGCAACGACTCCCATGCGGCCAGAAGTCGTGGCCGCCATGATGCCGGTGTTTACGGAGCATTTTGGAAATGCGTCGTCTATCCACTGGTTCGGCCAACACGCGAAGTCATTGATCGACGACGCGCGTCAGCACGTCGCAAAATTGATCAACGCGGAAGCCGGGGAAATTGTTTTCCTGAGTGGCGGAACCGAGGCCGATAACCTCGCCATCCGCGGCATCGCCGAGTCGCAAAAGTCTAAAGGCCGGCACATCATCAGCTCGCAAATCGAGCATCATGCGGTTCTCCATACTTGCAAAGATCTCGAAAAGCAGGGATTCGAAATTACGTGGCTGCCCGTATCCCGCGACGGTTTGGTCAATCCGGAGAATGTTCGAGGCGCTATTCGGAAAGACACGATCCTAATCTCGATCATGCACGCGAACAATGAAATTGGAACGATTCAACCGATCGCCGAAATCGGCAGGATCGCCGCCGAGGCAGACATCTATTTCCATTCCGACGGCGTGCAATCGACCGGGAAAATTCCGGTCAATGTCAAAGACCTAGGCATCGATTTGTACTCCATGTCCGCTCACAAGATTCACGGACCCAAAGGCGTGGGGGCGTTGTTCGTGAAGAAAGCCACGACATTGAAGCCAATCATGACCGGAGGCGGCCATGAGCGAAACCGCCGATCGGGTACAGAGAATGTGGCGGGTATTGTTGGATTTGGCGAGGCGGCTCGCCTGGCGCGTCTAGAGCTAATGCAGGAGATGCTGCGAGTGCGCGAACTGAGGGATCGGCTCGAAGCCGGGTTGAAGTCGCAGATCGAGTTCATTCACGTCAACGGGGAAAATGCCCCTCGATTGCCGAACACGTCGAATATCATGGTCGATTACGCGGAGGGTGAAGGCTTGGTGATTTCTCTCGATCTGAAGGGAGTTGCTGTTTCGACCGGCTCAGCTTGTTCTTCCGGTTCGCTCGAGCCGTCACACGTGCTCACCGCGATCGGCAAAACACCCGATGAGGCACATGGCAGCCTCCGTTTCAGCCTCAGCACGATGACGGCCTCCGAAGACATCGATTTCGTGGTTGAAGTCTTGCCGGGAATTGTCGCACGATTGCGGGAATTATCGCCGTATTACAAGGGAAATTCGGGGTCAGACCACTGAATTCCCTATTTTTGAACTGCAAAATAGGGAATTCAGTGGTCTGACCCCGAATTTAAGGCATGGGGTATTCGGAAAAGCTACTCGATTATTTTCAGAATCCGCGATGTGTGGGCGAGATCCCGGACGCCGACGCCGTCGCCGAAGTGTCCAACCCCGTATGCGGCGACGTGATGAAGCTGTGGGTAAAGGTCGGGGATGGCCGCATCCAGGACGCAAAATTTAAAGCTCAAGGATGCAGCGCAGCCATTGCGACGAGTTCCTACGCAACCGAGATGCTCGTCGGAATGAATGTCGCCGACGCGAGACTCATCACCAGAGATCAGATTGCGGAAGCTCTTGGCGGACTGCCCGCGTCTAAGATTCATTGCAGCGTTCTGGCTTCAGATGCCATAAAAGAAGCTCTCAAAGGTTTTTAGTTCAATGATTGCTGTGGCCATGAGCGGCGGCGTGGATTCATCTACCGCCGCTGTTTTATTGAAGGAGCGCGGAGACGAGATCGTCGGTCTTTCGATGCAGCTTTGGCGTAATAACGGCCGATGCTGTTCGTTGGACGATCTCTGGGACGCCAGGCGGGTGGCCACACAGTTGGGCATTCCGTACTACGTTCTCAACCTCGAAAAAGATTTCGAGAGCACGGTTGTTGCTCCCTTTGTTGAAACTTATCTCCGAGGCCAAACGCCGAGCCCTTGCATTCTCTGCAACAATTATGTGAAGTTTCATCATCTGGTCGAGAAGGCGGCTGGTATCGGGGCTGACCGCGTTGCGACAGGACACTATGCCCGCGTGAAGTACGACGAAACACTCGCGCGATGGCTGTTGCTCCGCGGCAAGGACCGAAACAAGGATCAGTCATATTTTATTTTCGGATTGACTCAAGAACAACTTTCGAAGACTTTGTTCCCGCTCGGCGAAATGACGAAGCCCGAGGTCCGCGAAATTGCTCGGCGTCATGGATTGGCGACAGCGGAAAAAGCCGAGTCGCAGGAAATCTGCTTCGTCGAAGGCCGTTCGTATGCCGATTTTGTTGAAGAATACGCGGGACTGGAAACGCAGAGGCCGGGACCGATCATCACCGAAAATGGTGAAGTTGTCGGAACACACGCTGGAATTCACAAGTACACGGTCGGCCAGCGCAAGGGCCTGATCGCTGCCGGCCGGCCGCAATACGTTGTTCGCATCGAGCCTGAACTGAATCGCATCGTTATCGGAGATGATCCGCAGCGCAGGCGCTTCAGCGTGCGCGATCACAATTGGATCGCGATTGACAGACTGGCTGATCCCATTCGATGCGACGTGCAAATCCGAAACCGATTCGAACCGAAGCCGGCAACCGTTTCACTACAGGACGGGCAAGTCACGGTTGAGTTCGACGAGCCGCAGCGCGCCATCACGCCCGGCCAGGCCGCGGTGTTTTATTGGAACGACGTGGTTGTCGGCGGCGGATGGATCCAGAACTAAACTACTTCAACTATTTCACCGAAATTGAGCGCTTCTACCAATCCAAGCGCGAATCGTTCACGCTGCTCTCCACTCTGGATTGGGTTCTCATCGAAAACTGGAAGGAAGAAGGGCTGCCGCTCGATATTGTCTTGAAAGGCATCGATCGCGCATTCTCGCGCGCAAAGCGCCGAATCAACTCGCTAGCATATTGCGTAAAAGCTGTAGAAGAAGTTTGTGAAGAACAAAAAGGACTGACGGTCGAGTCTCCGCGATTGCCAGATTTCAGCGCCGACGAGGTTGTGGCCTATCTACGAAAACTCGCGGCCCAGGTTGAGAGCGTCGATCCAGTTCTCGCCGAATCGATCCGCAATGTAGATTCATCCGACCTGCGGACCGCGGAACAAACACTCAGCGCTTTGGAAGAAAAGCTGATCGCGAAACTGAAGGCCTCGGCAGTCGACAAGACGATGATCGAATTGAAGCAGACTGTAGATCGGGAATTGAATGCCTTCCGTTCAACAATGACTACTCCGCAACTTGCAATGCTGGAGCAACAGATGTGGCGAAGAAAACTCCTCGAGCACGTCGGCCTGCCACGCCTGAGCTTGTTCTATTTGATTTAAAACTCCCCTCCTAAGTTAGGAGGGGTGGCTTTGCGAACGAAGTGAGCAAAGGCGGGGTGGTTCAAATGGGAACCACCCCGCCTCGCTTCGCTCGGCTCCCCTCCTAACTTAGGAGGGGAGTTAAATACCATGCGCGTCACCATCGAAAAGCTGGTCTACGGCGGATCCGGTTTTGCGCGTACGGATCAGGGCGTCGTCTTTGTGCCGCGGAGCGCGCCGGGAGATGTTCTCGAAGTGGAGATCGTCGCGAAGAAGAAGGACTACGCCACCGCACGGATCCTCAAAATTCTCGAGCCCTCACCTGATCGCCAGGAGCCCGACTGCCCAAACTATGCGACAGCGGGATGTTGTCACTGGCAGCACATTCGATATGACCGGCAAGTCGAGCACAAGGAAATCATCATCCGCGAAACTTTCCGCCGCCTGGGACACTTCGAGTGGCTAGGCGCAATCGATCGGCTAACCGGACCGGATAGGAATTATCGGCTGCGCGCAACGTTCCACGTGACCAGCGGCCGGCTCGGCTTTGTACAGGAAAACACAAATGTAATCGTGCCGATTCGGGAGTGCGCATCGCTTGTGCCGGAGTTGAATCAATTCATCGGATCAGTGGATCCCGGTCCGGTGCAGAAAGTGCATGTGATCAGCACGCCCGAGGTTGCCACTAGCTTCGAGTTTGATGATGGCACTCTGCAGAGTTCGCGCCGCGCTACCCTTCATGTCGGCGAAAATCATTACCGAGTTACTGCGGACACATTCTTTCAGGCGAACCGTTTCCTCTTACTAGCGATGATTCGTGAGGTGCTAGATCAGGCCGGTCCATTGCCCGGTAATGTTCTCGAGCTGTACGCCGGACTTGGATTTTTTTCAATCCCGCTGGCGCGCGTGGCGAAGGAGCTCATTGCAATTGAATCCAGCCGGACGGCGGTCCGGCTGGGCCAGCAGAACGTGCGAATAAACCAAACGTGGCAGTTGCGGTTCGCCGAAGGGCAGGTCAATGCCACCCTGCGAGGTTCCGCCCTTCACCCCAATGTGGTGGTTCTCGACCCACCTCGCGCCGGATGCGGCACGGAAACGGCCGATCAGATTATCGGGCTTCAGCCGAAGCGCATCGTGTACGTCTCTTGTAACCCGGCAACATTTGCGAGAGAAGCGGCAACCTTCATTGCGAAAGGGTATGAGCTGAAACGAGTCACTTTGGTCGATCAGTTTCCGAACACGTTTCATATCGAGTTGATCGCATCCTTTGAAGTAAGATAAAGACGCCCTTTGCAGCTCCCAAACGAGCCTTCAATGGGGCTGCTCCTGATTCCCCTTCTCATCGGTATTCTGCTGTCTCCGTGTCTGGACGAAAGGTTTGTCTGGGCGGTAATTCCGATCACGATTGTGCTCCTCATCCTGACCGTCCGCCCGCTCGTCGCTCCCAGAGGGAGAGGGTGGTGTCTTTGGTTACTTGTCGCGTTGATTGGGGCGGCGGATGCGTCGAGGGTTCCGGCAATTCCGCCGATTCCAGAAGACGCGGCTGTTCGTGTGGTTGGAAAACTCCTAGAGGCGCCGGAGTGGCGCGGACTGGGCACTTATTTGGACGTGGAATTGCAATCCATAGACACGCAGCCCTACCGCGGACGGGCACGTCTGACGGAGTTTCTGAACGAACCGGACCAACGGGAGTTGTTCGAGAAGCTGGAGCTTGGGTCCGGTGATCGTCTGGAGATCGTGGTCAAGCTACACCGGCCGGTGGTCTATCGGGACCCCGGGGTGTTTAATTACCGCCGTCACCTGGAGCGACAAGGTATCTATTGGACCGGCACGATCCGGAATCCCCGCCTCATCACGATTCTGGACCGAGGGTGGCACGGACGCGATCGAATCAAAAAATGGATTCAGGGCAAAGTCGAAGCACCATTTGAGGCGAGCCCCGACGACCAAGCCATCAAAGCATTGGTCACCGGAATGGTGCTTGGGCGAAAGTATGGTCTGACCGCCGAAGTCGAAAGGCAATTTCAAGCGGGCGGGCTTTACCATCTGGTTGTCGTTTCCGGCTTCAATCTCGCGGTTGTCGCCGGGGCTGCATTCTGGATAGTTCGATGGATTCCATGGAAACGCAGGACACGGCTTCTGATTGTTCTTGCATGCGCGCTGGCTTACGCGGCGATAGTCGAGGGCCAGGCGCCGGTATATCGAGCGACACTGATGGTCGCGTTTCTAGTCGTCGGCCGCCTGCTCGACCGCGGCTACTCTGCGGCGAACACGATTGCCGGAACAGCTTTCATCATCCTGCTGACAGACCCGGAAGCGATCGAAGATTCCAGCCTTCAAATGACATTTGCGGCGGTCTTCGCGGTCGTGTGGATAGGAATGCCGGCCAACCGATGGATTTTCGGCTGGCTTCGGGAAGCGCTAAACGATTTCGACGACCCATCGAAGGACAGCGAACTGTCCGTACGAGCGTCCGATTGGCGCGTATCGCGACGGATCTGGTGCGAACGTTACGGACTTCCGACCTGGATTGTCACGCTCCCGCGGAAGGTGCTGCTCGTCGTTGCCGAATCTTTAGTGATTTCGCTGTCGGTCGAGGTGATCTTCGTTATCTTCATGGTCGAATCGTTTCATCGCCTGTCGCCCATTTCGCCATTGATAAATGTTCCCGCCGGAATTATTACGGCGGTGGTGACTCCGTTGGCGCTATCGTTGATCTTCCTGCCGGCACCCGCATCCGCGCTAGCCGGCTGGATTATCGCCGCGCTACTCCGATTGATGTTGACGATTCTGGATCTGGCGCTGCGGATTCCTGGCGCCACATTTCGAGTACCTTCTCCGCCGATATGGGTATGGGTCGTTTACAGCATTTCGGCCGGCTCTCTCTTCTTAGCCATCCGGAAGAAATCGACGGTTCTGTGTTGCGGCAGCATAGCGGCTGTTCTGGCGTTGCACGCGTTGATAGCGTTCAAAGATTTTTCGCCGAGGCCTCCGGGTTCCGTAACCCTAACTTTTCTCGACGTGGGACAAGGCGATTCTGCCCTGATCGAATTCCCCTCCGGCTATCGCATGTTGATCGATGGGGGCGGCGTCGCTGCCGGGCGGTTCCTCGAGTTGCGCGATGAAAGCACATTCTCGATTGGCGAGAGCGTTGTCTCGCCATATCTGTTCTCGCGTGGCATTCGGCGGTTGGATTCGGTGGTCCTGACGCACGCACACCACGATCACATGGACGGCCTTTTCAGCGTGATGGAGAACTTCGAGATCGGCGAATTTTGGCTGGGACGTAATCCAATGATTCCAAGGTACCGCGACCTGATCGAGCGCATCCAGGAGAAGCAGATCCCCATTCGATGGGTCACGGCGGGTCAAACGATCGGTTCGTTCACCGTTTTGCATCCGCCTGCGACTTGGATCCCGCGCCGGAATGACCAGAACAATGATTCGCTCGTCCTGCTCCTAAATACAGGCGGAGGGACGGCCCTCCTGACGGGAGATATCGAGAGAAGCATACCGGTCCCGGAAGCGGTGGACGTGCTGAAAGTTCCGCACCATGGGAGTAAGGGCGTCCATGTCCGTCCGAAGGCGACGATCCGGGTGATTTCGGTAGGGGCCAACAATCCGTTCGGGCATCCTCACGCGTCTGCTTTACCTGCGCTCCGAACGGACCAGCTCGGCGCTATTACCATAGTGTTTCCCCGTCTGGAATCAAAGGCTGCGATGCCTCGGCTCCAGGTGTTCAGCTCAACATTGACTCAATCATGGCGCTCGTGTAATCTGACTAAGCTTTTTCAAAGCCACTACTCACAAAGACCTTAAAAATCTGCGGATTAGTGGCTTTTTAGTTTTATGAGAGATGTTCTTCTGGTTCGTTTGACTCGGATTCTTGTCCTGACTGTGGCGGTGGTGCCAGCGTGTACCAAAGCTGTGCCTACCCAAGTAGTAAAGGTAGCACCTGCCCCCTTGCCTCAAATGGAGCAACATGCCGAACCGTTGAATGCGGCGATCCCAGCCGAACTGTCTAAGATTGTCGAACTACCCAAAACTACTGTTGGTGATCCGATTGACTTAATGATCCTCGAAGCGCAACTGCAGTTCGAGCGTGGTGAAAATCTTTATAAGCAGGGCTTCCTCCAGCGGGCGAAACAAGAGTTTGATGGGGCGGTTGACCTCGTTTTGGAGGCAGCCCAGACCTTTCCAAAAGACGCCCGGCTGCAACATGAGCTGACGGATTTGGTGGCACGCGTCAATGCCATGGAACTGGCGGCGCTGCGGCAAGAGGAGGGCCTTACCGACCAGAAGGAAGAACACGCTGCCATTGACGACCTGCAGCACGTTGAAACCTTCCCGGCCCTGATTGACCCGAAGCTCAAAAAAGAGATTGAAGAGGACGTCAAAGAGATCACTCACGATCTACCTATCGAGATCAACGATAGAGTCCTTGGATTTCTCAACTACTATCACAACGGGCGGGGGCGAGGAGCCATCGAGGTAGGGCTGCAGCGTGCCGGCCGATACCAGCCGATGATCGAAAGGATCCTCAAGGAAGAAGGCGTTCCGCTGGACCTCGTTTATTTATGCCAGGCGGAAAGTGCCTTCCAGCCGCGCGCAGTGTCTCGGGCGCAAGCCAAAGGCATGTGGCAGTTTATTTCTTCGCGCGGGAAAGAATACGGGCTGCGTCAAACGTGGTGGATCGACGAGCGCTCGGACCCGGAAAAATCCACACGCGCGGCCGCCCGCCATCTAAAAGACCTTTACCGGGAATTTGGCGATTGGTATCTGGCAATGGCTGCATATAACAGCGGGCCCGTACGTGTGCACCGAGCGCTTGAAAGAACAGGCACGGACAATTTCTGGACCTTGGCCGAGAAGAGGGCGCTGCCACGAGAGACAATCAATTACGTTCCCACCGTTCTGGCGCTTACGATCATCGGAAAGAATCCGGAAAAGTACGGTTTCCAGATAACGCCGGCGGCCCCGCTGCAAACAGAACGCGTGCGGGTCGATAAGGCAACGGACCTCCGAGTTATTGCCGAGGCTATTGATTTGCCGGTGGAGGAGCTTCGAGAATTGAATACGCATGTCCTCCGCTGGACGACGCCTCCGGACGGTCTCGACTTCAGCCTGATTCTTCCCAAAGGCTATGCCGACAAATTCAACAAGCAAATTGCTTCGCTGCCCGACAGCAAGCGGGTTCTCTTCCGCGAGCACATCGTCAGGAAAGGCGATACTATAGGCGGCATCGCGAAGAAATATGGGACTACAGTTTCGCAACTGGTTCAGGCAAATAATCTCGGGAAAACTCCGGTTCTTAAGCTTGGGCGTTCGCTGATCATTCCGATGAGCGGTCTAACGCCGCCGCAACTCACGTCGAGAACTCAACCGTCGGCTCCATCGAACAGAAGGACTGCAGCCGCCCCGTCGAACGCACATGTGACTTCCTACATAGTCCAACCCGGAGATACTCTTTCCAAGATTGCGGCCCAGTTCAATACAACAGTTGAGAAACTGACATCCTGGAATCACCTCTCATCCACCCGGCTGACGGTCGGAACGCGGCTGATTGTGGCGTCGCAGCCGCAAGCCGCCTCCGCAGGCCCTGGGGCCATCCAAAAAGTTATCCATCAGGTCCGCCAGGGAGAGACCCTGGATCAGATCGCCACGACCTACAAAACCTCCGTCGATGCTATACTTTCCTGGAACGAATCCGAAGACCTCTCTGTTTTACATCCTGGAGATCGGATTACGATTTTCTTGGGCGATAATAATAATTAGCCTGCCCGCAACCTTTTGAAATTACGGGCGTCTAAATTGCTCGTAACCATGGAAGCCATATTGAAAAGGACCGCACAACGGGTTCACGAGTCCGATGACGAAAAGCTGCTCATCGAGCACGCACAAAATGGTGATCGTGAAGCATTTGAGCAACTAGTCCGAAGGCATGACCGGGACATCTTGCGATTAGCGTTCCACATGCTGGGGAATCGCGAGGAGGCGCGAGAAGTTTTCCAAGAGACTTTTCTCAAGGCTTATCGATCGCTGGGGCGTTTCCGATTCGAATCCAGCTTTTATACCTGGGTCTACCGGATCGCTACCAATGTCAGCTTGGATCACCTCCGGAAGCGCCAAACTCTGAAAGAAGAGATTTCGTACGAGTCCGACACGGAAACGCACCCGGACCGCCCGGCGCTGAAGGACACGTTGGCAGCCACGACCTACTACAGCAATCCCGAACGCCGCCTGTACGGGAAGGAGGTCGGAGAAAAAATACAAGAAGCGCTAAAAACTCTTTCCGAAAAGGAACGTCTTGTATTTGAATTAAGGCACTATCAGGGGCTTAGGCTGAAGATGATCGGCGAAATCATGGGAAGCACCGAGGAAACTGCCAAGAATTATCTGTTTCGAGCGACTCAAAAACTTAGAGCGTATTTGACGAAAATATGAGCTGCAAAGACTACCAACACCAAATCACCTTATTACTTTATGATGAGCTATCGGAGTCCATTCGTGTAGAGCTGGAAACGCATCTACAGGACTGCCCGAACTGTCATGAGGCCTACGAGTCCGAAAAGACGATGCATTCGGTTTTGGCCGAAGATGCGGCACGGTGGCACGATATCCCATCGGATTTGTTGGTTGAATCGCGAAGAGCTCTTGCCGATGAGCTGGATCGCATCGAGAGAAAGCGGTCCTGGTGGCGTGTGCCGGCTTTCTCCGTGGTATTCACACCGATGCGTCTGCTGGAATCGGTGGCACTGATAGCCATGGGATTGGCGCTTGGCGTTTATGTCAGCAATCAGCGCCAGGTCAGTCCGCAAATCGCTCCCAATCCGACTCAAGAGCAGATTTCCGGTATTCCGCGAAACGGAACAATATCCAATCTTCAAATCGTGAATGCCGATCCCATAACGGGACAGGTCGAGCTGGCCGGCGAAATTTCCCAGCCGCTTCGCTTCCAGGGAAAGATGGAGGACGACACGGTCCGCAGCCTGCTGTTTAGCGCCCTTCGCGACGCGAACAATCCGGGATCGCGGTTGAAGGCAGTCGAGGTTTTGGCTCAGAAGCCGACCGACGAAATGATCGAAGAAGCGCTGATCAACGCGCTGGTCTACGACGGCGATGCCGGGGTGCGGATGCGAGCGATAGAAGCCCTCCAAAAATTCGCCGGCGAGCAGCATGTCCGTGCAGCGTTCATGCACACGCTCGGAAATGATACTGATGCGGGAATACGCGTTAAAGCGATCGATGCGCTTATGGCGCGCAATTCGAGAGACGTCGAGTTAGCGAAAAGCCTTGAAGCAGTCACCAAGAAGGACGATAACCCGTATATTCGCTCAAAGGTCTTGGAGTTTGTAGGCACAGCGAAATGATCCGCGTAATCGGCGTTATCAGCGGTTCACTTCTCCTTCTCAGCACATTCACTATTCCCCTTTTTTCAAAATGTCCCATCTCCGATGGCGCGACCCTCATCGTGAGAGCGCCCGTCGGAGATCTCCAAGTCGACACGAACGGCCGCGAGGCCGCCGTTGATTTCCAGGTGGACAACAGCCTGCTTCAAGTTCAGGAAAACTGCGGCAAAGACGTGGAACTCACGGGCAACGCACCCGATCCGGCTCAGATTCACGGAACCATCGTTTGGCGGATCGTTACGCCGAAAAACGTGAACTTGGATCTGGTCGCCACTGCTGGCAACATCGATATCGGGAACGTCGACGGAGATTCAATTCTCCGCACAACTGGTGGTCACATTACCGCTGGTCAGATCAAAGGTAAGGCGGCCATCATCACTCAAGGCGGATTGGTTAAAGCCGGAAATGTCGGCGGCGACGCTGAAATACGAAGCCAAGGCGGAACCTTAGAGATCGGTGACGTCGGCGGGAATGCCGAATTTCACACCACGGCGGGTCAAATCCGCGCGGGCAGCATTTCAGGTGCCGTCACTGCCGAGGGCGGCCGCGCAATCTTTATCATCAAAGCCGGTGACGTCAAAGCGACAACGAATGCCGGCGATATCTCCATCGGTGATGCCGCTCGAATCAACGCAAAGACGGCCGGCGGTTCAATCACCAGCCGCCGGGTGCGTGGTCCTTTCCAGGGTCACACGGAATCGGGTGATATCCGGCTCGACAGCGCCGCCGCCTGGGTCGAGGCTTCGACAGGGCAAGGGAACATCGTGGTCCATCTTGCTCCGGAAAATATCGACGGCGACCTGCACATGGATCTTCAAGCAGGTATCGGGGACGTCACCGTTTATGTGCCTCCGCGCCTCAAAGCAACGATCGACGCAACGGTACAGAGGCCTGCCTTCCAGGCGCAGCAGATTATTTCCGACTTTCCTATGAATGGAATCGCGCCCGGAAGACCTGTTCAGGGGTTAATTCCCAATAATCGGTTCTATAGCCCCACGCATTCTCAATCGCTGCTCAACGGCGGTGGGAATAAGATCACGCTGCACACCTCGTTGGGAAAGATCACGATCCGCAGGCAGTAGCATTCCCCTCCTCGCAGGGGTGGATGCGCCGAAGGCGCAGACGGGGTGGCGCGAAGCGCCACCCCTGCTCTGCGAGGAGGGGCTTTGCACAAAAAATCCTGGGCGGTCATAGACCGCCCCTACAGCTTGGGGTGCGCAACTGTAGGGGCGCTCTATGAGCGCCCACGACGTATTTTTTGTGCAAAGCCGCGAGGAGGGGAATGCGCTTTACTTCTTGGCTCCCCGTAAGATCGCCACCCGCGAGGCTTGAGGTTTGAAGTACGCCTCCGCGGTTTTCTGGACTTGCTCCGGAGTCACACCCCGAATGAATCGGGCATAATTTCCGAACCCTTGCACACCCTCGCCGCCATAAATCGATCTTGCATATTCGAGCACCGTGCCGGAGCGTGTTTGTAATCCAATTTCATGTTCGCCGATCGAATACGCGATTGCCTTCTTCACTTCATCGGCGGTAACACCGTCTTTCAGGAGACGATCGATTTCTTTCTCCAACGACGCTTTGACCTGCACTTCATTTTCTGGAGAGAAGGCTACATATGTGTAGAGTGCTCCGCCCTTCGCGAAAAACGCGTTCTCCATTCGAACGGTGTAGGCAAGTCCCTGTTTTTCGCGAATGGCATCAAACAATCGACCACCCAGACCCGATAGGATATTCTGCAACACGACGAGTCCATAGCGATCGTTGCCGGAGCGTGAAATGCCCGGGTAACCGTACACCAACGCCGTCTGCTGCCTCGAAGCGGTTTCGACGGTTTCTTTGGTCTCCGGCTTCAAGTTTGGAGAAGGCAGGGAACCGATTTCTCGCTCGTGGAGATCCTCGTTCGTCAGCATATCCGCCATCGGAGCAATGAGTCCTGTACCCTGGGTATCGCCCACGATGATGATTGTCGGTACAAGCGGTCGCTGATTGGTTTTGAACCACGCTTGAAGATCATCTTTCGTGATGGACTGCACCGCGGGCTCAATGCCGATGCCGGGTCGCGCATACGCATGCTCCCCAAAGAGAGTCTGCATGAAAACACTTACGGGGTACGCGTAGTTGTTCTCTCGCAAGTTCTTGATGCGCGCGAGTTGCAGCACTTTTTCTTTCTCGAGATCATCTTCCTGAAATGCCGGTTGCTGCAAGACATCCATCAAGATTTCCAGTGCTTGATCCAGCTTGCCGCTCAGGCCGTCAACAATGTAACCGAAGAAATCCGGCTCGTTTACAACCTGGATTCGAGCGCCCGCGTTCTCGAGCCGCCTTGCGATGTCTTCGGAGTTGAATCGTTGAGTGCCTCGCAATGCTGTGCGGAGCATCAGCTCGGTGATACCGGCGTTCTTCGGCGACTCATATAAGCGGCCCCCAGGATAGAACAGTCCAAACGATACCAACGGGAGCCGATGGTCTTCGATAATATAGACATCGGGCCCGCGTAGAATCGAACGCTTCTCGACCGGCTTCACCAGATCGTGAGTGAGTGAATCATCTGATGACGGGATCTCTGCGGCGACCGGAAGTTCCTGAATTGCCCGTTGCTCGGTAGCAGCGGATACTTTATCGACGACGGCCTGCCGGTAATCACTTTCCGTCAACATGCGCGTGACGGATTCCGGGAGATATTCAAAAGCGGAAAGATTCTCGAACACCAAATATTTCTTGGCGACTCGAATCACCTCCTCAGCAGACACTTTTCGGATCGCGCTCAGATACGACAGGGATTTCTTCCAGTCGCCTAGAGCCTCATAATGCGCAATATCCTGCGCCATGCCGCTGACCGTTTCAATTTCGTGATAATAGCCTTGGGCGATCAGTGCTTTGGCACGTGCGAGCCGCTCGTTGGTCACGCCGTATTTTTTGATGTTTTCCAGTTCGGCCAGAACGCCGATCTGTGCATCCAGCGGCTTCGGCGTCTCAAAATCCATTTCAAAGAAGCCCAGACTCTGGAAAGCCTGCAGGGTAACCGAGCCGCTTGTGATCAGGCCTTTCTCGTCACGAACATATTGATTCAGTATCGAGGCGCGTCCCTCGCCCAGAATCGCGGCGAGTACTTCGAGTGCGCGAGCGTCATCGGTCAAAGTGCCGGGTGCGTGAAAGCCTAGAGCCACGTGATTCTGCTCGATTGGTCCCCGTTGCCAGCTATAGCGGACGGCCGTTTGTTCCGGCTCGGCCGGTCCGTTGTCTCGCTCCAGGGGCGCGGCATCATCAGGAATGTTGCCGTATACTTTCACCACCTCGGCGATGGTTTCCTCGATGTTTAACCGGCCGGTGACCGAGAGAATAATGTTCGACGGCCGATAGTATTTTTTAACGTATGCGACGATGTCATCGCGAGTGAGCGCCCGCAAACGCTCAGGTGTACCGATGCGCCACCGGTGCATCCGATGCTGTTGGAACGCGATCGCATAAAGCTTCTCCGATCTCACCGCCCCCGGATTATCGAGCTTTCTATTGTTCTCCTGCAGGACGACTTCGATTTCGCGTTTGAGTTCTGTCGCGTCGTAGACGGAGTTCCACAGCGCATCGGCCTGAATCTCGAGCGCCTTCTCCATGTTCTCTGCGGGAACTTCGGTGTGATAAACCGTCCGGTCGTAGTAGGTATACGCGTTTAGATAGCCGCCCAAAGCGTGCGTTTCGCGCGCGATCTCGCCGACCGGACGCTTTGTGGTGCCTTTGAAGAACATATGCTCAATGACGTGAGAGATCCCGGAGATTCGATCGTCTTCGTCGAAATATCCCGCTTTCACATATGTATTAATGCTCACGAGGGGTATGGCTTGCTGCTCACGCACGAGTACGGTCAGGCCGTTCTTGAGCACGACCTTCGTGGTTTGTCCTTGATCTTCTCGAAAAGTGTACGGTTCCACGATTTGTGCTACCTGAGAGAGTAAAATGAGTGCCGCTAAGAACATATGTCTATTTTACGAGTATGGTCATCCACATAACTGAAAAATACCCGAACCGCATCTGGCGTCTCGAATTTCCCCAGACGCTCTGCCCACTCGACAATAACCGCAGCATTGGAATCGTCGAAAATTTCTTCCAGCCCTAATCCATCCAAAGCTCCGGATTCAATCCTATAGAGATCGATATGATAAATCCTGACGCGGCCGGTGTATTGGTTGATCAACGTAAATGTTGGGCTTGATACTTCGTCGACGTCGGTAACACCGAATCCATCCGCGAGCCCTTTCGCGAACACGGTTTTCCCAGCACCCAGATCGCCATAAAGCAGAATGTGCGCAGGAATTTTGCTCTTGGAAGCAAGGTCTTTAGCGGCGGCGTAGGTTTGTTCTTCGGACTGGGAAATCATTCTTCAGATTTTCCCATGCTTTCGGAAGGAATCGCAGTAGGTCGGTGGCGAGCAGGCTCTCTTCGCCGAGTTCCTCGGCGGCCAAGTCGCCCGACAAACCAAACCTACAACGGAATGGCGACGAGTGCTATTACGGTATTTCCGGAACCGGAACGACCATATACTTTGGCCGGCGATTAGGAGGCGCAGCGTACAATTGCGGCGTCTAACGGTCCGAAGGGTCGTAAGGGGGATCGCGCGGAGGACCGGCTTGCATCGCGTCTGGATTCCCGGTATTCGGCCTTACAATCTTTTGCAAGACAATCGGGAATTCATTCATTGCCACGCCTGTGGAGTAAATGGTTATCGCACCTTCATCCGCGACCCACACCATCAGGTCGTACGATGCCCTAATTGTGGTCTGTATTACGTGAATCCGGTACCCACTGCCGCCGAGTTGAGCCGTCGCGTACAAGAATCCGCCGCGTACACAGAGGATCAGCTTCGAAAAAAAGAATTCTTTTGGCGGCGCGCTGAACGCCTGCTGAACCATATTGAAACCTTTATGCCTCCCGGTAGATTGTTGGACGTTGGCTGTGCCATCGGCACAGAATTACGTGTCGCGCAAGAGCGTGGATGGAAGGTTACAGGTATTGAGCTTGCAGAAAGCTCCGTTCGCATCGCGCGACAGGCCGGGTTTGAAGTGCATGCGGTGCCACTAATCGAAGCCGGATTCCGGACACGTGCTTTTGACCTTATTACAATGAATCATGTTCTCGAACATGTCGCGCACACACCCGTATTTATGCGCGAAGCGCATCGGACATTGGCAGATGATGGAGTCTTATTCCTTTCTTTGCCGAACGTCCACGCCTGGAAATTTTACTTCCGCAGAGGTGCGTATGCTTGGACATTCCACGAGGATCATTACATTCACTTCTCGATAGAAACATTACCGAAGTTTTTGCAACGCCATAAATTTCAGGTCATCGAGATTTCAACATCGCGGTGGCTCGACTTCCACGACCGACCGGAAAATCATTCCTCGTTGTTTCAAGCGATCAACAACGCAATTGAACGGCTGAATATGGGGATTGAGATATTCTGCCTGGCGAGGAAAATGTAGGAACCTGCATTTTCGCTTCGGCGCTTGCCAGAACTAACCTTCACATTGCAAATTCAAAGTAGCCCACGACGAGAGCCTCCGTTCAGTTCCTTTTAAGTGGTCATTCTTGACGAGTAGAACCGGATGAAGCGGTTGAAGCTGACGGTGATATTGCAGTGCTTGCAGGAAACTATGGCCTTGTGCATCGCGGGACCAGGGGCTTCGTATTCAATGCTAGCTTCACTCCCGCATTTCTTGCAGTGGGCTTGGAGATGGCCGGTCACGCTTGCGCCGAACTCGAATGCTTTGGATTCATCGGATGGTTTCACGATGAAAATTATAACGCCGGCCACTTTTTAAAAGGCGATTTGTCAGACAGCAGCCTTGCGGCGTCACCAAAACGGAGGGAGCAGCATCCGCACCCGTGAAATTTACGGTGCGCACGTCACGCATTAATGAGGTTGGCGAACCGTAGAATTTTGCTCTTGTAAGCAAGGTCGTTAGCGGCGGCGGTTTGTTCTTCGGACTGGGAAATCATTCTTCAGATTTTCCCATGCTTTCGGAAGGAATCGCAGCAGGTCGGTGGCGAGCAGGCTCTCTTCGCCGAGTTCCTCGGCGGCCAAGTCGCCGGCCAAACCATGGAGATAAACAGCGAGACAAAGTCGTTCGATGAAAGAACCCAAATGTTCCTGAGCCAGGATGCCGGCGATCATTCCAGTCAGAATGTCACCCGTCCCGCCGGTCGCCATACCGGGATTGCCTGTCGGGTTGATGTAAACAGATCCATCAGGCGCGGCGACGACCGTGCGATATCCCTTGAGCACGAGGTACGCATTGCTTGTTTTCGCAAATTGTTTCGACACTTCCACCCGATCCGACACGACTTGCTCGACTCTTTTTCCGATGAGGCGCGCCATCTCTCCTGGATGAGGCGTGAGCACAGCTCCGCCGAGATCGCCTTCAAAACCGGCCAAGGCATTCAAGCCGTCCGCGTCGATTACCATCTGTACGCGGCACTCGGAACCGACCCGGCGTACGAACGCACTGGTCTCTTGAACGGTGGTCAAGCCCGGACCAATCGCGACGACGGTTTTGTCTTTGAGAAGTGCCGATATGGATTGATTCGCGATCGTCCCCTCGGTCGTTTCGGCAAGCCCTGCCGTCATGAGTTCAGGCATCGAAACGGCGATGATCGGAAGCACGCTCTGAGCAGTAGCAACGGTCACCAGGCCGGCGCCCGAACGCAATGCGGCTTGTCCGGCCATTGCCGCGGCTCCGGTCTTGCCTCGCGAACCGCCAATGATGAGAACTTTGCCATAAGTGCCCTTATTCGTGTCCGAAAGCCGCGATGGCAGTTCGTGCGGCTCGATCAAATGGAGGTTGTAATTCTGTGCTTCGAGAAGCTGGGGCGGATTTCCAATATCGGCGAGAATCACGTCACCGGCGTCCTGACAATCGGGATAAAGGACCAGCGACGGTTTCAACGCGGAGAACGTCACCGTGATATCGGCCTGCACTCCTGGGGACGGAACATCCACGGCAACCACCGTCGCACTCGGAAAATCCTCCGCAATGCTCTGGATAACCGTGCGGTAGAGACCCTCGACTGGTTTTCGTACACCCGTTCCGAGAAGCGCATCGACAACGATATCCGCATCGAGCAACTCGAGCTTTTCCTCATTCCAATCGTGTTCATTCAGGACGACAGTCGGCGGGTACCCGAGCGCCTTCAAAATGTTCAGATTTGTTTTGGCATCACCCTTTACTTCTTCTTCGGATGCGAATAGGAGGACAAAGGGAAAACACCCCTTTTGAATCAACTGGCGCGCGACGACGAAACCATCGCCTCCGTTGTTCCCTTTCCCGCACAGAATCGCGACGGTCAACTGATCCAGGTTTTCGAATCGATCTTCGAGAACCTCGGCCACACGCATGCCCGCGTTCTCCATGAGAATCAAACTAGGAATTCCGTATTTTTCAGTGGAAAGGCGATCGACTTCGCGGAACTGTTCGGGCGTGAGGATTTTCATAGGCGGGAAATTCGGGGTCAGACGGGTGAATTCCCTATTTTTGAACTGCAAAATAGGGAATTCACCCGTCTGACCCCGAATTTCCTACATTTTCAATTCCCTGCTTTCTTTACCACCTGCGAAAGGTCTTCCACTAACTTCTCTACCGGAATAAGCTGCCCCGTTACGTTCTTCCAAATCAATTTGCCAGTCTCATCGATCAGGAAATAGTACCGGTTTGAGATCTTATTCGTAGCGTTCAAAGCGCCATAAGCGTTGATGACCTTCGCATCTGGATCCGTCAAGAACGTGTTCTTGGCGTTCACGGTTTCCTTGAATTTCTGTTGAGCCGGCGCCAGATCTCTGGAGATACCGACGACTTCAATTCCCATCTCGTCGAACTTTGGTTGGTTATTACCGAACTCGGTAAATTCTCGCGTTCAGCCAGCAGTGAAGGCGGCAGGGAAGAAAGCCAAAAGCACTTTCTTCTTGCCGGTGAAATCTTTCATCCCGAGCGTACCGGCCTGGGCACCCAAGCCCTTAGGCAGCTCGAAATCAGGTGGCCTATCGCCAAGCTTCGGTGTGTTGTCGGCACCGGGCACTTGCAATTGCGCATAGCCCGCAATCGACATCGACAGCACAACGAGTGGCAGCAGCCAATAGACAGTTTTTTTCATGTGGCACCACTCCTGTTAATAGTTTCAGAGCCGAAAAGCAAATTGCATCTTATGCTAAGCTTTCGGCCTTATGCAACTCGCGCATGTGAAGGAGCTGGAAAAGAAATATCTGCTCGGAACCTACTCCCGATATGAGCTTCTGGCCGACCGCGGAACCGGCGCCTATTTGATTGATAAATCGAACAAGCGCTATCTGGATTTACTTGCAGGCATTGCGGTTAACGCGTTGGGATACAACCATCCTCGCATCAAACAAGTACTTCGAAAACAGATCAAACGGCCCATTCACGTCTCCAACTTGATCTATCACGAATACCAAGGCCGCCTTGCCGAGAAGCTGTGCAAGATTTCCGGGCTCGATCGCGCTTTCTTCACAAACAGCGGAACCGAATCGATTGAAGGATGTCTGAAGTTCGCGCGCGCATACGCGAGGCCGAAGTTCCGCGTACTCTCGCTTGATCAGTCATTCCATGGGCGCACGTTCGGAGCCTTGTCTGCAACCGGGCAGAAGCAATATCGGGAACAATTCGAACCGCTAGTTCCCGGTTTCGACTTCGTCGAATTCGATGACACGGAAGACCTCGAGCGAAAGCTGACTGATGACGTCTGTGCCGTCTTGATCGAAACCATTCAAGGTGAGGGCGGTATTCGTCCCATTTCGGAACGGTTCTATCGCGCAGCTCGTGAACTTACAAAAAAGCGCGGGGCTGTTCTGATTATGGATGAGATCCAGTGCGGGCTCGGCCGGACGGGCCAATGGTTCGCCTTCCATCGCTTCGCTCCGCCAACGAACAAGGAGATGGCGCCCGACATGATCGCTCTGGCGAAACCGCTCGGCTTAGGCATCCCGCTTGGAGCCGTCATTCTCAACGAAAAGGTTGCAGCTGCGATCCAGCCCGGTCAACATGGAACAACATTCGGCGGTGGTCCGCTGGCGTGCCGGGCCAGTCTGGAGTACTTCAATATTCTCGAAGAGGAAAAGCTTCTGGAGCGCGCTCGCGCCATTGGCGCGTATTTCAAGGAACGTCTTGAAGAATTGAAAGACTTGCCGGTGGTGAAGGATGTCCGTGGGGAAGGGTTGATGCTAGCGGTGGAGCTCAAAATCTCCGGCAAAGAAATCGTGAAACAACTTCTCCAGCAGGGATTCATTCTCAACTGTACTCACGAAACTGTGTTGCGCCTGCTGCCGCCATTTATCATCAGCGAGAAACAAATCGATAAGTTCGTGCGCGCCTTGAGGCCCATTCTGGAAGCTCAACACGTATGAGCGGAGCCAAACTGCTGAGCCGCAGGATCGCGTACAAAGGCAGCCACATCCAGGTCCGGGAAGATCGAGTCATCGAGCCGGCGGGCTATGAATGTTCACGCGAGATTGTTGTACATCCCGGAGCGGTCTGTATCGTAGCGCGACCGTCGCCCCACGAGGTAATTTTGATTCGCCAGTATCGCCACGCCGCAGCGGAGGAGTTGCTGGAGATTCCCGCCGGCACGCTTCACGATGGTGAGGATCCACTGGAGTGTGCGTTCCGCGAGCTTGAAGAAGAAACAGGTTATCGTGCCCGAACGATGACCGAGCGTGCACGATTCTGGACCACGCCTGGATTCACGACAGAATTCATGCATCTTTACGAAGCGGCCGATCTGGCAAAGACCCAAATCCACCCGGACGAAGACGAAGTCATTGAAGTCGAAATCGTGTCACCTACCGAAGCCCTCCAACTGATCGACAACGGGCGCATTCAGGACGCCAAATCCATCCTCGGTCTGCTGCGAGTTCTAAAATAGCCGATGGCGTTGCCGCAGTGGCGTAAAAATCAGATCGCCGTCACAATCTCCAGCGCATTCCTGAATTTCGGATACACGCTCGTCATGTCCTTCCTGCCGATCTACGTGCGCGAGTTAGGTGTGCAATCCACTGGGGGCATCGCATTCTGGAGCGGACTGATTCTCGGTTCCAGCCCGATGATGGCCTCACTGGTTGGACCACTGTGGGGACGTCTCGGCGACCGAAAAGGCATGCGTCTGCTCGCCACACGCGCAACGGCAGCAAACAGCGTTTTCTGGGCTTTGATGGCGCTTGCTCAAAATGTGTACCAGTTATTTCTGCTTCGCATCGTTCTCGGATTGCTCGGCGGATTCAACAATACTGCAGTGGCGCTTGTCACCCAGCTTGCGCCAAAAGAAAAAGTTCCATCGATAATTGGATCGCTTCAATCGGTGCAAATTCTCAGCGCGGCAATAGGCCCGTTCTTTGGAGGAATTCTGGCCACATCAATAGGTGTCCGAAACACATTCATCGTGACGGGCATCATGAATTTCGTATCTCTGCTGAGCATCCTGTTTTTGTATAGGGATGCCGATATAGAGAAGCCTCCACAGGAAAGCTCGACCGAACCGTCGGCATCCGGATTCTGGAAACGCCCCGAATATTTCACTGCGCTGATGATTCTGTTTTTCGTAAACATGGCGGACCGTACTTTTGGCCCGATCATTCCGCTATTTCTTGAAGAGCTGGGAACACCGCGAGCGGGACTCGAAATGGTGGCGGGGGCGCTGATTTCCGTAGCGGCGTTCGGGGAAGCATTGTCGGCATGGCTTTCCGGCAAGCTGGCGTCGCGCGTTTCGCTGAGACGTCTGATAACGGGACGGCTAGTCCTGAGCATACTGGTCCTGGCTCCGATGGTCTTCGTCCATTCAGCTAAACAATTTTCGGTTTTGCGCGTGCTGCTGGCACTGCTGGCAGGAGGAACGCTGACGCTCGCACTTAGCGCCGCGCATCATGTCATCCCGGGAGAGCACCGCGGCACTGGCTTCGCCCTGCTCTCCGGAACAAGCACGTTCGGCGGCGCCGCCGGACCGATCATTTCCGGTGCCATTGCGGGTTTCAGCATCCGCTCGATTTTCATTTTTAATTCCGTGGTCTATTTACTAATGCTTGGGTTTGTTCACCGAAACGTCCGGCATTGAGAGCCGGCGAGCGAAACGCGGATTGGCCCGTCTAAAACTTAGTCGCCGAAGCAGATGCCGATCTCGCGTGCGGATTCGATGATGTCATTGTCCACCGGGACGGTTTTCATCCGGCCGATAGCTGCCCGGATTGGGATCGATTTCACATCCGGAGGTACCAGCGCCACCATACGTCCGAATGCGCCTTTGCGGATCAGGCGTGCGGCTCCGGCTCCGAAGCGGGTGCCAAGGACGCGGTCGAAGGTCGTCGGAGGGCCTCCGCGCTGCAAGTGACCAAGCACAACGACGCGTGTTTCCTTCCCTGTTAATTCGGTAATGGCGGAGGCCACGCGTTCGCAGATTCCGCCAAGACGTTGCTCGCGGCCCGCACGTTTCGCTTCGGTGTATGTGGGCACGCCGCCCGCAGGGAACGCACCTTCGGCCACCACGACAATACTGAAATGTTTACCCAAACGTTCGCGAGTCATAACAGTGTGCGCCACTTTGGAGATGTCGTATGGAATTTCTGGGATGAGGATGACGTCGGCGCCGCCGGCGATTCCGGAATGAACGGCGACCCATCCGGCTTGCCTGCCCATGACTTCAACGACAATCACCCGGCGGTGACTTTCGGCCGTCGTGTGCAGTTTATCGAGGGCGTCGCGGGCGGTGTTGACGGCGGTGTCAAAGCCAAAACTGATGACGGTGCCATCGATATCGTTATCGATGGTTTTGGGTACTCCTACGAGCGGCATGCCTTTTTCGTAAAATCTTTCAGCGATGCTGAGTGTTCCATCACCGCCAATGACAATCAGGCCATCAAGCCCCAGCTTGCGGAAATTAGTGACCACAGTATCCGAAATATCCCGTTCGATGGTCTTTCCGCCTTGCGCCAGACTTGGATACGAAAACGGATTGGCCGCGTTCGTTGTACCGAGAATCGTACCTCCGAGATGGAGAATGCCGGAAACGCTCGCCGCGTTCATGGGCCGAGTGTGCGAATGGACCAAGCCATCAAAACCTTCTTCGATTCCCAGGACTTCCCATCCAAATCCGACAGACGTTTTCACGGCGGCCCGGATAACGGCGTTCAATCCCGGGCAATCGCCGCCGCCCGTGAGGACGCCCACTCGCATAGATCCTCTCCTTTCGGGTGGGAAATTGTTCTTGAAAAATCAACTTTTTTAAAGGTATTTCATTTAGGCTTACCAATGGAGGTTAATAACGCATGAGACGAAGTGCTGTGGCCATAGCATTAATCGTAGTCCTGGCCGCCACCTCGATGACTGTCTGGGCTCAGGCCAAGAAAGCGCCTGAGAAAGCCAAGGATCCCGTTTGCGGAATCATGGTCGATAAGGATCCGAACCTCTCGACCGAGTATAAAGGCGAGAAGTATTACTTCTGCTCAAAGGCAGACATGGAGAAATTCAAAAAAGAACCCGAAAAGTACGTAAAGAAGAAATGAATTGCAAATTGCAGGTTGGAAATTGCTGAATCTCAAATTTTCGGAAATGAAGCAATGAAAAAACCTCGAATCTGCAATCTGCTATTTTTTGGCTTCCTCGAATAACCGGCAGGCCCGGGTGGGATTGAAAACCCCGCAAGTGCAAAATCGAGCAAGTGTCGCGGATGCTTCCTCGGGAGAGCGTCTTCCTTGCTTCACCCACTCTATGAGTTTACGAACGAAGGTTGAAGACAGCATGCCGTGGCCGCACATTGTGGCGAGCTCGAGCGTCTGTCGGTCGGCCATGCGGTCGGTTTGCCCGAAGAATCCCAGCGAATATTCCACGCTGTGGCGTTCCAGGCCCGCGCGGCGTGCACAGTCCTGAGCCTTGTCGAGGGCCGCGCTGATGTTGATGGAGAGTCCTAGGTCGGCTTCCTTCAATTCTTTGATGAATGCGACGACGGTATCGGCATTGTCGAAGACGGCAGCTACCGTTGACGGATTGGATACACCACCTACGACAGTGTCGAAATCGGTCGCAACCTGACGCCGCCAGTGCACCGTCGGGTTCAGCTCCTTCGACGGCCGAAAGATCGCGCCATGACTGGCGTCACCCATATTTACAGGCTGGTATTTGCGCGCAATTTCGAGAAAGCGGCGTTGTTTCTCGACCGCGTTCGAATCATTGATGCCGCGAGCCGGAATCGCGAATACGATGTAATCGTCGCTGAAGCTTTCGGCCGAACCGTAACGATGCAGAGTATTTGTCATAACTATGCGTGTCCGAGACCCAGGTTGGTCTTGCCTCGCACGAACGAAAATCCCTCTTCGTTGAGGATGGCGTCCAATGCGCTTCCACCGGACTGATCGCAGCGCGTGGCCACACCTACGGCGACGACGGTGTCGAGTGTCTTTGAAACCTCATCGACGCGGCGAAGCACCGCTGGAACATTGTCGACACGAGTCTTGAATTCAACGATTGCGGAAAGGATCTTCTCGTTGAGGATGTCGTCTCGGATCTTCCCGGTCTTTTTGTCGGTCATCATGTGCGTGACCGGGTTCTTTGGTTCGAACTCGATGCCGACTTGAGCCAAAGCCTGGGTCATTTTTTCGATATCGCGAAAACGCACTCCAACACCCGGCCGCCCAAACTCGACAACGTAACCCGCCTCGCCGATGCCGACCCGGTTGGTTACGTCGTTGGTCTTCACTTCTTCTGTGCCGCGTCCGTGAACTCCCGTACTTTCATGCGTCACAATCGGATCGCTGAATGCGCGCCGGACAATACGAGGCCACGCCAGTTCATCGGGAGTAATCGCCGAAGTCGGGCAAACGTCCGGCTCGGGATCGAACCGCAAGCGGAAGACCTT
Source organism: Acidobacteriota bacterium (assembly GCA_003223875.1). Lineage (GTDB taxonomy): Bacteria > Acidobacteriota > Terriglobia > 20CM-2-55-15 > 20CM-2-55-15 > 20CM-2-55-15. Next base: position 48,302 of record QHWY01000237.1, read on the forward strand.
CAATAGTCGCCGAATGCCGCGCACCAGAGTAGGATTGAGCCTCTCCATACTCATCCCGCGGAAACACGTAAAGCACTCGACGCATTCGTCTGCATTGACGTAGGCGCGGTTCTTTACGGAATCGATGGAAATCGCCCCCATCGGACAAATTGCCACGCAGTTGCCGCACGCCACGCATTTTTGTTGGTCGATGCGCATAAATGCAAGATAAGTATACCTTCTCCCTCCGAAAGAGGGGTTTGAGTATTTTATTCTCGGAGACACCCGTCGCCATGCTAATATGGCGAACCCTTGTGTAGGAGGATTTCTGACATGAATAGATCGGCTCTAGCGGAAAAACATCCGTGGACGCTTCCCTGGTGGAGGGCAGACGGAGAGAATTTCTGGACCATGATTTATATCGTGACCGTTCATATTTTGGCCGTTGTCGGACTTGTACTTTTTCCGCTGCCCGGCTGGAAAATCTTCTTCAGCGCACTTGCTATCGCAACCTTAGGCGGTTTTGGAACGACGATCGGTTTTCATCGCGGCCTTGCACATCGCGCCGTCAAACTCAACCCTGTGGTTGAACAATTTCTGATTTTTTGCGCGGTTTTTAACGGCTCCGGCTCGCCGAGCACATGGATCGCGAACCACCGGAATCATCACGCGAATTCGGACACCATTGACGATGTCTCCAGTCCCCGGCATGGCGGGTTTTGGTGGGCGCACCTGCGATGGCTTTACCAGTGGGAACCGTCGAGTATGAAAAAGTGGTGCCCCGATATTATGCGGCCTCGATACGTTTTTTGGACGAAGGTGCAAATCTTTCTGGTCGCCATTTCGATCGGTTTTGGCTATTTCCTGTTTGGCTGGGCCGGTTTCTTCTGGGTCGGTGCCATTCGAATGTTCTATTGCCTGCACATGCAGTGCTTCGTCAATAGTTTGCTTCATCTCAAGCCCGGTTTGCCGGAGGGCGTCGATTCAAGCCAAAACATC
>QHWY01000431.1:0-3733 GCA_003223875.1 Acidobacteriota bacterium
GGAAATGCTGCTCCAGCCATGGCACTGTAAGGGCAAAATTGCGCGGTGTTGACCTCAAGGGGTTGAGATTTCGCCCCAAACTTACACAGTTACTTACACACTTTCACATCTCTCTCAGCATATTTATTAGCAATAAGTTACAAGCAGACGCACGGGACTTAAAATGCGGATCATGCCTTATCATAGAGAGGCAGTCAGACAGCTGCGCGCGGGCGTGGCGGAATGGCATACGCAGCGGACTTAAGAAATACTTGAGTGCTCGCCGGGAAACTGGCGATGCAGAACTGCTCAAAGTCGGGGAAACCTCAAAATGGCAATCCCGAGCCAAGCCCGGAGAGACACCAGCCGGGAAGGTGTAGAGACTAGACGGGCAGCACCTAAGCTCCGGACATTCCGTGAGGAGGGTGAAGGGATAGTCCAGACCGCAAACCGGATAGGGAGCTCGTGCAGGGATCCGGGCGGCGAAAGCCGTAGACGGCAAGAAAATCCGCAGGGCTTAAACGGCCCATGAGGGTTCAACTCCCTCCGCCCGCACCACGTTTTCCTTTGTTAGGGGCACCTCCCAACACTCAATTGCAAGTCCACTTAGCTGCGATGGAAGCGGCTCTAGTGAACAAATGCAGCACACAATCAGCACACATAGCTTCACCGTAACTGGGAACAACTGCAGGTTGTCGCTGTCCGACAGTCGAATAAATGTGCACCGCGGAGAGCAAATCTCTCAACCAGCGGCACAACAAACGTTTCAGACATGACTTCCGGATTGAGCGTCATCCGTCAAACCAAAGCCCTTGACAATGCCATTTGACCTTGTTATTTTACCTACAGGCTAATTAGCCAATGAGTAAAATACGTGCCCGATCATCTCAGCGCTACTTTTGCCGCTCTTTCTGATCCCACCAGACGAGCCATTTTGGCCCGTCTGGCATTGGGGAAGACATCCGTCAAAGAATTGTCGGAGCCCTTCTCCCTGAGCGCGCCTTCCATCACCAAACATCTAAAGGTTCTGGAGCGTGCTGGCTTGATTCGACGCAGCCGGGATGCTCAGCGGCGCCCCTGCCGTCTGGAAGCTGCCCCGTTGCGGGAGGTTGCGGAGTGGGTCGAACGGTACCGCAGCTTCTGGGAGCACAGCCTGAGCCGATTGGACGATTACCTTGCCAGACTAGAAGCCAAGGAGACAAAAAAACATGCTCGTAAGAGGCAACGCTGAAGTCACTGTGACTCTTCCCTCGGACCGCGAGATCGCTTTCACTCGCATCTTCGGACGTCGCCCCGATCTGTTGTTCAAAGCCTGGACGCAGCCTGAGCACCTGCGGCATTGGTGGGGCTGTGATGGATCGAGGCTGACAGTTTGCGACGTCGATCTCCGCGTTGGCGGCGAATGGCACATCGTGATGCGTATGCCGGACGGCAGCGATCATCCGTTTCGCGGCGTTTATCGCGAGATCGTGCCCAACGAACGTCTGGTGTACTCGGAATGTTACGACGTACCTCAGATTGGGAGCCCGGAGTGGCTTACGACGGTGACCCTCGACGACCTCCATGGAAGTACCCGATTGACCCACACGATTCTGCACCGCTCACGCGAGGCACGCGACGGGCATTTGCAGGCGGGCATGGAAGCCGGAAGCATCCAGACATTGCGTCGGCTTGATGAACATACCGCGCAGATGTCCGAAGCAGCATTTCACTAACGCCAGGGGCGACTAGAGGCCGCACTTCTAGAGCATTCATCGAGTGCCGCAGCATTCCTGCGCGTGACCGATTGCCAGGCATACAGGAGGATCTGATGACGTTCCGACGTCATATTCGCGTGAGCATCGCGGCGATGCTCATGGCAGCATCGGTCTCGGCCCACGCTCAGCCAAACTCGACAGGATTCCGTTCCGGATACGCTCCCGTGAACGGTTTGAGGATGTATTACGAGATTCATGGAACCGGGCAGCCGCTGATCTTAGTGCATCATCTGCTCTGCGACTGTCTCATCCAGATGCTCCATTCCTGCAACAATCTCCCGATACCATCCGTCGCGCCGAAATGTCGCGGAGACGATGATCAGTTTTCTCACGACTTCAGGGTGCTGAATGGCCGCTCGAAGCGCGACTTCGCCTCCAACCGAGTAGCCCATCACGTCGGCTTTCTCGAATCCCAGATAACGGATCAGTGTGGCGATATCGTCGGCCATCGCCTCGAAGCTCAGCGGGCGGTCAATATCGACAGTACGACCGTGAGCCTGTAAATCCATCTCGATTACCTGCCGGCCCTTCGATAATTCCGGCACGATCGGTGCGAACATGTCGCTCGACCCTAACCCTCCGTGCACTAAGATCAGCGGCTGCCCGGTTCCGTGAATCTCGTAATACATCCTCAAACCGTTCACGGGAGCGTATCCGGAACGGAATGCTGTCGAGTTTGGCTGAGCGTGAGCCGAGAGCGATGCTGCCATGAGCATCGCCGCGATGCTCGCGAGAATATAAGGTCGGAACGTCATCAGATCCTCCTGTATGCCTGGCAATGTGATGCGCAGGAATGCGGCGGCACTCGATGAATGCTCTAGAAGTGCTGCCTCTAGTCGCCCTGGCGTTTGTGAAATGCTGCTTCGGACATCTTCGCGGTATGTTCAGCAAGCCGACGCAGCGTCTGGATGCTTCCGGCCCAGAGACATCCCGCAAGGCTCAGGAGATTCGACTGGGTCGTTGTTCGACATTAGGGATGGGGTCATTAGAGACCCTCATCATTGTCCATTAAAATGCTGCGTTCTGACGAAGATTTTGTAGAGCAACAATTCTTTGGACCGCCCGGTACAAGTCGGACTCGCCGCTGGCACACTGTGACATCTCCACATTTGGCCCCAGTGCGAGACAGGCAAGTTTATCGACTTTACACCTATCGTCATTGGCAGTTTGGCGCAGCATCGTAGGACGACTGGGCGATACTTGCAGATCGTCTGTGTAGGAGACCAGACGCAGATCGAAGCTGTCCTCGAAAAGTTTGGTCCGGTACACGTCACCGATGCAGACGGGAAGTTGCTGAAACTTCCATTGGCAAAGGCTGCTCCGCAGAATTGATCCGCTACCCTGGCGATTTTACACGCGACAGCGGACCTCGGCACCTGGAAGCAGGGTGAGAACGGACGGTTTAGGGGGAACTCTAGGGCGGAAACGCGAGCTGCAATTCTCAGCCACGCGCCGAAACGTTAGCGGACTGAAAGCGGACTGAGTTGGAATCTCATTCGAGGTAGGTTCTTCAAGGTCATGCGCGTACGGCAAGTGATTTTGTGGCGCGTTCTAAATGCGGACTGAGAGCGGACTGAGAAGGCAAGACGCGATTCCGCTAAGTTCTTTGGAATGATGGTGGCCAGGGACGGAGTTGAACCGCCGACGCCAGCCTTTTCAGGGATTCTATGGGCCTAAACCCTTTTTCAATCAACAACTTAATTCGTCAAGGTGGCCCCAGTTTTGTGACCACTCTGTGACCAGCGCCGATGTTCGCCTAAGCGTCGGCTCGAGTAGCTGCACCGAGATATTGTTCGGCTCTCTTCTCCCGGGTATTTCAGCTCCTGGGTATTTCAGCCGCGCTGCGCATGGTTGTCATCACCAAGCTTCACGCCATCTCGCACATTGCGGTAGCCCCGTTCTTGTAGCACCCAACCGTTGCCATCCGGATCGGAGAAGTTGGCGAAGCTGGCATAGTCTCCCCGCGCTGGGTCGAGCCCCGGAGCGAAACCTCCATC
>QHWY01000431.1:3766-4731 GCA_003223875.1 Acidobacteriota bacterium
TGCCGGATCTCACCAACGTCGACCCCACGTTCGAGCAGGCGGTTCCGCGCGGCCGCGAGGTCGGCGACCACGAGATAGACGTTGCGAAGTGAACCGACAGGCGCATCGGTGGGTCCGTTACCTATCTGGATCGAGCAGCTCGAACCTAATGGAGTGAGCTGCACGACGCGGAATATGTTGTTCGGCGAATAGTCGACATCAAGCGTGAAGCCAACCCGATCGACATAGAATCGCAACGCTCGCTCGACATCGCTCACCGGCAGCGTGACGACTTCGATTGAAAACGTTGGTGTACTCACGGTTATGTCTCCTCTACATCCACTCATGCCGACTTGCGGCGGGGGAGCACTTCGGCGACGGTTAGTTCGCGATCGGGGCCGTGTGGAATTACCGTCTGTCCCGGCTCAAGATATAGCTGTTTGCCATCGAGCTGTACTGAGACAATGTCTGGCTCGAATGACAAGAAGTTGGAGATGCGGCCGACCTCGGGATATGCCTCAGGATACGACCATACCGCTAGATGTGCGTCACCGCTGTTGTAATAGCTGCATAGCCCCTTGTACGGGCAAAAGGTCTGGCGTTCGACGGGAGTGAGCGCAGACTCATCGACATCGGCACGTGGAACATACCAGCGCGGAGCGAAGCCGGACTCGTAGAGAACCACGGGCCGTTTCGTGTCGGCAATGATGCGGTCACCATGGCGAACGACAAGATGACGGGATGTCTGCCGGATATCGATGCGGTGATAGCTGTCGGCGGCATGACCTACGATCCGTTCGTCCTCTTCGTAGAAGGCATCCATGGCGGGCCAAGCGAACGCAACCCGTCCCTGCAACTCGCTTGCGTACGCGGGCAGGGCGATGTGCTGCCAGGCGCCCCGCGCGGCATTCTTGTCACCAGCTCGGACCTTGTACCAGGAAGTGGGGCCAAGATCGAGATGCTGGGTTGTATGCTCGGTACCTTGG
>QHWY01000432.1 GCA_003223875.1 Acidobacteriota bacterium
GGTTGTTTTTGCTCCCTTCGTCTATCGGTTAGGACGCCACCCTTTCACGGTGGAGAGAGCGGTTCGATTCCGCTAGGGAGCGCCAAAGCTCAGAAATCGATTTGATAGCGTTCAGCTTTTTCTTCGAATTGGCAAACTGCGAAAAGCTGGAACCTCACCTCAAAGATTTAAAGCTCGCGCGCAGCTTGGCGTTAGGCTGAAGATGTCGGATCACGAAGATGTCGGATCACTGAGGCAAAACGAACATCGCTATTGAACATGCGGATGTGTGATTATGACCCCGGGACAGACATTCGTTTCACCGGCGCACACAAAAAGCCGCGGACGATGCCGGGGCTCTTGAGTTCATCAAGTCGGGGAGATCAGTACTTTGCGACGGCGGGACCACCAAAGCGGTAGCTCACCCGCACTGTCCCTATGTCCACGTCCTGGCGGATATTGTCGCTGCGCGTGACTGCAATGTTCGATGCCGGGAATGTGACGTTAGGGTTGCCCATGAACAGGTGGTCGTATTCAACGCCTACGGACCAGTTCGGCGCAAAGCCGAATTCAATTCCGGTTCCGACCGCGGCACCCCAGCGGGTATCGCTTGCCTGATTGTACACGACGCCGGTTGCGGTGAAAAAGGTGCTGTATTTGTTATCGGTGACCGCAGCGCCGCCCTTAACGTACCAGAGAACGTTGTTCCAGGCGTAGCCGACTTGGCCGGTGAAGAGGCCGATGCCGTCGATCTTGGTCCGGTTGGTCGCGGGAATCAGCACAGTCAAGCTCGCATTTGATCCCGTAAGATTGGCCCAATCAGCTTGGGCTTCCACTCCGAACACCCAATTGGCATTCTGCCAACGATAGCCAACCTGACCGCCGACCAAGCCGCCGGTCGCGCTGTGACAGCCCTCGCTCGGGGTTGGCGCAAGCGCAACACCTGCATTGCTGGTGATGGTCCAGCACTCGCGGCTCGACGCGCCGCCGCCATTGAGACCAATATATAAGCCGCTCCAGTCGTAGACGGGTGCGACAACAGCAGGCGACTTGGTATAAGTCCGCGCAGGAAGGTCAGCGCCAGATGCCGCGCCGACAAATCCAGCAATCGAAAGCAGTCCAGCCCCGACGATGGCAAAATGCTTCACTTCCATCCCCCCAAACAATCAAAAAAAGCGACGTTCATTACCTGTCAAAAAACAGCTTTGCGCGAAAGTTGTATCCGAGTCTCGCGCAACTATTGTGGAAGCCTGTTGCCGAAATAGCACGCTAACTGTCACCTCGTATGAAATGTCGGCATGTCGCCTGTTGGTGCACTTTTCGGACCTGAGCAACCTTACCGACGATGTTCATTCCCGGTCGTTGGACCGTTTTGAGGGTCACTGGCTTGGTTTGCCAGAACCCGAAATAGTCCCTGCGAAACAATGCGCGATCTTGGAAAAGAAAAACTGGCAAACCCATTGATTAGGCGGGATTATCGCCCTTCGCTAGGGAGCGCCATCACGTTCCAAACACTTTCAAAGC
>QHWY01000137.1 GCA_003223875.1 Acidobacteriota bacterium
GAGGTCCGCCTTCGACGCCCCAGTTGGTCACCTTGCCATCCGAGCCTGTCACATCAATCCAAAGCCAGGAGTGAGGATTGACCAACTCCACTTTTGTGACCTTGCCCTGCAAGTTGAGCGGCTTGTTTTCATCGAAGGCCGCCGAGAATGCGTGATGTGCCTTTAATGGAACCGGGACCAGAAGTAGACCGGCAACGATAACCACACCGATCAAACAGATCGTGATCCGCATCTGAGATCCCTCCTTATTTTTTAATTTCATTTCTTCTTTGCCTCTTCCGCTTCGCGCGTTTGCGCGCCCTTGACAACATTCATCAATCCGTAATTTTGTTCGTGACACGCGAACTCATACAGCGGTGGATCGATCCGCGGCATGAAAGTTTCTGCCGACCACGGTCTCGTCCACGTCGCCGAGTCGTCGAGCGTGAATTCGTATCGCAGCGTGTTCGGACCGGCAAGCGTGAAGCGCTCGATCAGCTTCGTGCCTGCGGTGCCACCAAGGAAATTAGTACCGGGAGCTGTGAAATTCGTAGTCTCCACGACCAGCGTGTTGCCTTCCCAGCGGCCTCGCGAATCTCCCAGCCAGTTCCGGACGTTGGATGGAAGATGCGGACGCCCATCCAGGGGGATGATGCGCGCGTCGCTATTCGACTGCATGATCAGCACCGCGTATCCCGGCGCCTGGAAGATTTGAGCTTCCGCGGTGACACCCGCTGCTCCAGCCGCTGAATCCGATCCCGGGTTGCCGCCTCGAGTCATCGGTCCCGCGTTATTTCCGGTGATACAGCGCGTGTACCAGTTTGCAAGCGTTTGAATGCCGACTTGCGGGTTTCTCGCACGCGCGGCGGCCCTGGCGTCGGCCTGGCGTTTCTGCGCTTCGGCGCTCAAGGGAGGAAGCCTCCCATTCTCGGGGTCAAATATCAGCGACGTACGACGATTTGGTCTGACCGGGCTCTGCCAGGCGTCCATCCCATACTCCTTCCAATCATAATGAACCGTTCTGGGATCGACCTCGGCGTCGGACTCGACCGACTTCTTGAAGACTGCGAGGGCTTCTTCCTCCGTGTAAAATGGCTTTCCGGCGAGCTCGGCCGGTCGTTGCAAGGGCGTGTAAGTCGCTGTAAGCCAATATCCGTGCAGGTCCGGATCGCCCCACGCCGTGCGCGGCGGGGTCCAATTCGCAGCCGCCGCTGCGGCCGCCGCTTTGGCCGCTGCGGCCGCCGCTTTGATTGCCGCCTCCGGATCAACCGCCTTCGGATCGAATGCCTTTGTGCCGGAGGGGGCTTGCGCGATCAATACGGGTGCACATAACAGGATGCTAACGGCCAATAGTGCGAGAACTCGATTACGCATCTGAAAACCTCCCAATGTTTACCTGCTCGGTGGCTTGTAGAGCCCGAGAGGCCCATACATCAGCTCTTCCACAAAGGGCACGCAATTAAATTCGACGAGTTGAACATTTTCTTCCACGCGACGATAGAGCGGGAAGCTGATCTTCCACGGCCGTGTAAAGACATTCGGATCCTCGATCGTGGCCTCGTACTTGATGTGGAAAGGACTGATGGGCGTGTAGCGTTCAACAACGTGAAGCGCGTCGCTATGATAATTTCCAGCGCGGTCAAACCACGTATGATCGTTCTGGGCCGTTACGTCGACAACCAATGTGTCGCCCTCCCAGTGGCCATTCGACCATCCCATCCAGGAATCGGTGGGAGCTTCCCGATGAGGATCCATGTAGATGGTGCGCACAGCGCCCTTGTACTCATACACCATCAAGATTTCCGACGGAGTCTGAAAGATCTGAAAGGGAAACGGCATGTAATTGGCGCGCGGCACACCCGGCCGGTAACACTGCAGTTCCGGCTCGCCCGAGTCATAGCGGTGCGGATCATTGGTGGCCTTCGCGGCCATGCGCTTTTCAAAGTTGTCCTTCTTTTTTGCCAATGCCTCTGGACGATAAGGAATTTCGCCGCCCTCGACGATGCTCTGTCCGCCTGGAGTCGCGCCCCATGCACCCATAATTTCAGGGTGAGGTCCGGGTTGCGCCGCGTGTGCCTGAACATCCCAATTGGCTGTAGTGAGGGCTTGCCAGATTCCGCTGAGGTTCGGTTTTCCGTCCGCTGTTCGTGGTGGCGTATAAGAAGGGAACAACCCAGACGACGGAGCTTGGGCGGCCGCAGTCGTAACGGCCAATGATAGCGCCGCGGCCACAGCTAGCGCGATCATGACGCCCATTATCGGAAAGCCCCTTCGATATTTCGGTTTCAATTCCATTCGCGACCTTTCAATTCTTGCGCGCGGCAGCTTCGGCTTCCCGGGCCCGCGCGCCTTTAACGACATTCATCAATCCGTAATTTTGTTCGTGACACGCGAACTCATATAAGGGCGGCTCTATCCTCGGAAGCACACTCTCGACCGACCAGGGTCTCACCCACGTCGTCGAATCGTCCACGGTGAATTCGTAACGGATCGTTTTCGGATCGACTAAGGTAAAGCGCTCGGTCAGCTTCATGCCGTCGGTGGATCCGCGCCAGTTTCTTTCGTGGTGGAAGTTGGTCGTCTCCACAACCAAAGTGTCGGCCTCCCAATGGCCACGGGCATCACCCAACCACAAGCCGACGTTTTGGGGGAGATGCGGACGTCCGTCCAGAGGAATGATACGAACGTCATTGTTCGACTGCAAGATCATCACGACATATCCTGGCGTCTGCAAGATTTGAGATTCGCTATCGTGATTAAAGGGAAGTCTTGGCGGGCCTTGGTTTCCCGTGATGCATCGCGTGTACAAGTTTCCCAGCGTTGCGACCCCAAGCTGCGGATTTCTGCCGCGCGCCGCGGCCTGCCGCTTCTGCGCCGCAGGCGTCAAGGCGGGAATTCGCCCATCCGGTGGATCCACAATCAGCGACGTGTGCAGGTTTGGCCTGACCGGGCTTTGCCACGCGTCCATCCCATATTCTTTCCAATCATAGTGCACTGTTCTGGGATCGACTTCGGCGTCGGCTTCAACCGCCTTCCTGAATGCCGCGATCGCTTCTTCTTCCGTGTAAAACTGTTTCCCTCGAAGCTCGGGTGGACGTTCCAAAGGCGTATAACTGAGGCTCAAATAAAACCCCTGTAGGTCCGGATCACCCCAAGACGTACGAGGCGGTCTCCAATTCGCCGCCGCTGCAGCCGCAGCTTTTGCTGCGTCGGCTGCTGCCTTAATTGCCGCCTCTGGATCAACGGCGGTGGCTTTAAATGTGGCGGTGCCGGACGGGGCTTGGGCCCGAACGATCAGCGGCAGCGCCATGAAGAGTGCGAGAGCACCCCATATCCTCAGAGTTCGAGTACGCATAAACGTCCTCCGATTTGCGGAATTTCGCATTCGGATTGCTCGTTAGTCGAGGATTATTAGCGGGTTCTGCGCGCCGGTCAAGATAATCTTCGGACAGCGATTCCCCTCCTCGCAGAGGAGGGGTGGCGCGAAGCGCGAGCCCGATAGGGCGAAGCCCCAATTGAAGTTCGGCCGAAACGTTTCGCCGATCTTCTATTGAAGCTTCGCCCTCTCGAGCTCGCGCTTCGCGCAACCCCGTCTGCGCCTTCGCTTCGCTCGGCGCATCCACCCCTCCTCTGGGGTTTGAACAAAAGATACATCGCGGGCGCTCATAGAGCGCCCCTACAGTTGCGCACCCCAAGCTGTAGGGGCGGTCTATGACCGCCCAGGATTTTTTGTGCAAAGCCCCTCCTCTGCGAGGAGGGGAATTTCACGGTCTTAATGCATACGCAGAGGCCGTCGTGTTCTGTCCTTTCTCGCAACAGCTCCCGAGAAAATTTGGCCGGTACGGATTCGTCAGGCTGTTGTTGCCCGCTGGAAGCTTTCCGACTTTCGCGTTGCCGTTGATTCGCCCGAGCACGCGGTCACGAGCCTGTTCGATCTGACGTAGCAGCGCATCGACGTTCCAACCGACCAGCTTGCCTTTCCAGAAGACGACCTTTCCCGCGATCAGCACGTCGCGAACGTGCCGGGGATTCATCATTGTCACAATCGTGCCGGGTACGTTGTTCACCGGCCAGGTATTGACGCTCCGCGCATCGAGAACAATGATGTCGGCTTCTTTGCCAGGAGCAAGAGTGCCAATCTTGTCGAGCAGCCGAGTGGACGCCGCACCGGCGATAGTAGCCATCTCGATGACTTGCCGTGACGTGAGCAGTTGCGGGACAGGCAATCGGCCGGGATTGCTTTCCGGAAAGGCGAGATCGTTGGCCAGCGCGCGCTGCAGGCAAAAGGCGCCGCGCATCAACGAGAAAGGATCAGTTGTCATGTTCGTATCGACGTCGGGGCTGAGGCTCGGCAGGATGCCGTGGTTGAGGGCCTGCTGAAAAGGCGGCATCCCGTGCCGCATCTGCATCTCGATGAGGTTGGCAATCGACACATGCGCGCCGCGGTCTCGCCAGATATCCCACGCCTTGGACTTGTTGTCTTTGGGATAGCCGTTCGAGCCGTAACTGATCTGGGCAATCGCTTCGTCCTGCCAGCGCGTGCAGTGGATGAACGTCACATCCGACCAGTCGTTGCCGTTTCTGGCGTCGGCCGCCGCATTGATCACAACAGCCGAACCGCCGACGTTGTGGTTATGGAGCGACGCGCCAAATGCCCGCGCGAGCTGCCATCCGGTGTACTCGGAGCCCGGCGCCGCAAGTCCTGGACCGCCTCCGAAGCCGAGGGTCACCAGTTGGTCCTTCGAGCTAAAGTACGTCTTCGCGATGCGGCCGATACCCTTCGTCGTGTCGTTCGTTGCGCCCGGAAATTCGTACGCAATACCATCAGCGCTCCGGTCGATGCCTCCCGTGTAGGCGTAAACCATTCGGCGTCCCGAATCGATCAGCCCCTTGATCATGGCGTCGGTGTGCCCGGGCGTGTGAGACGACTGCGACGTGTCGGTGCCGGTCGTGATGCCCTCGCTGATCTCGCTCAAACATGCCACAAGCTCCGAGATGTAGCAGTCCTCGGGGTCGTAGGGCGAGCGGCCGAGATCCCAGACAAACGAATTCGGGTTCTGCGGATCGGCAACACGGCCCGCCGTCCAGATGTTTTGAACAACTGATCCATAGCTCTCCTGCGGCCAGGACCCTTGAAGGAGTCCATCCGGGATCATGCTGCGCTGCAGCGTCTCGTACTGATGATGGTGCGTGGTGACGAACCCCGGCATGACGATGGTGCCCGAGCAGTCGACAATCTCGGCATCCGATGCGGAGATGTTGGGGGCAATCTCGGCGATCGTCTTTCCGTCGATCAGGATATCGGCCTTCTCGAAGTCTCCGAGTCTGGCGTCGAGGGTAAGCACGACGCCTCCCCGCAAGAGGATGCGGCGCCTCCGCCCGTCCCCGACCAGCCCCCGAAGCTCCTGTGGAGTCGCGGAGCGCAGATTTCCAAGGGGACCCGTGTTCTGGCTCTCCGATGCCCGGCTGCAACCGGCAGCCGCCAGCGCGGCGCCTGCAAGCCCCGAGGCGCCGGTTCGGATAAAATCGCGCCGGCGCATGACGCCGGCCTCCAAAGACACTTGCGAACCTTCCCCATCCCCAGCCAGTGGATACGCAGGCGGATGATTCTCAGACATGATCGGTCTCCAATCTCGTGGTCGTGTGATGTATATTCGCGCAGACGCTTGCGTTGGCGCAAGAATCGATATTGGGAACACCGCTGACCATGAACTGAGGCAGGCCTTCGAATTTCATTTTGAAATTCCATGCACTGAACTGGCCTGCGGGTTCTACTGATCCCCCCCATGGGCGGTGTTTATGAGCTTTCCGATGACACCGGACCGAGTGGTGACACCCATCTTAAGCATGATAAGCCGTAAGGAAGCCTTGACAGTGTTCGGGCTGATGTTCATTCGGTGCGCGATTTCCTTGCTAGTAAGCCCATCGGCGAGATGCTGGATTGCTTCCATTTCACGGTCGGTCAGCTGAAATCGCGCCGCCAGGTCCATTAGGGTCCAGCGTTGACGTTCGAGCATGATTGCAATAGCCGGGCTTGAATCTCTATCAGTAGATTCCGGTTCCAGAACAAAAGTGCGCCAGAGATAACGCCTTCTGCCCGACGTAAAATGCACCGCAACCGGTAAATCATTAACGCCCAGCTTCTTCCCGATAATTGAACGGATCGATTCTAAGAATTTAGCGCTAGGCGCCTTGGGTGGTGCTTTTGGATAGGCAAGTATCCGGAGGGCTTCAGAGTTACAGTAGACTGGGTTCAAAGACGAATCCAAAAGGATGAGACCCACCGTGGCGGCGTTCGTTCCCTTCGCGCCGGGCCACTTCGACGCTACCGAGGTTTTGGTCGTCGGCCTAGGGTCGCCTCCGATGGCCGTTGCTGATGACATGAGGAGTACCTCCTTGCAGACTTCATGCCGAGCCAGGTTTTTTCGTTGCGAGACTCAACTCGCCACATCGATTAACACGAACAACGCTCGATTTTACAAGAAATAAATTCAGGGCCCGCTTCGATTCATCAACCCGACGTTCTGGGGCGGGTCACGCTGGGGCGGCACACCCGCTCGGTCGCGTCGAGTTGCTGTAAATCCATCCTAGGCATTTGACCGATGTAGTCCATCGTATTAGTCCATTGTGATTAATACATAAAACCGCTATGGCAATGCGCGACACGTTCATAAGTTTTTAACAATCGATTTTTTTGAGGAAGTTTCTGCGACAGGAGGTCCAAATTGGTCCGAAGACGCGCGTGGCTATTGAATAGTTTCTCTTCGCGAGAAACCGGCTTCATGATTTCCGCCGAATAAAAGAAGGTGAAGCACGCAGTCGCACAGTCCGTGATTTGGCGGTTATGAAGAACAACGCACGTGCATCCAATTTTGGATTTGCCCCTCGCCTAGCTCCACAGCCAGCGTCAGACCCTGTTTACGATTGGGTTCGTCCCGATGTACGAGGCAAGTTCCTTTGGATCGGCCAAAAGAAATTTTATGTGCGGGGCGTGACCTATGGACCGTTTCAACCGGATAAGTCCGGTGACACATACCCTGCACCGGAGAAGGTGGAGCGGGACTTCAATCTCATGGCAGCACATGGGATAAACGCCATCCGGACGTACAACGCTCCTCCCCGATGGCTGCTGGACCTTGCGCAACAGTCTGGATTGCGTGTTCTGGTGGGACTGCAAGGAGAGCGGCACTTTGCATTTCTCGACGATTCCAAGGCCGTCTCAGATATTAAGAACCAGATAGTGGCTGGCACGCGTCGAGCGGCTGGTCATCCCGCAGTTCTGTGCTATACGATCGCCAATGAGATTCCGGCGCACATTGTGCGATGGTACCGACCGCGCCGCATCGAGCGATTCATACAAAATCTGTATGAGATCGCGAAGGATGAAGATCCTCAAGGCCTGTTTACGTACGCGAATTATCCCACAACCGAGTATCTGGACCTTCCGTTTCTGGATCTCCTGTGCTTCAACGTTTTTCTCGAATCGCAGTCTCGTTTTGAAGCCTACCTCGTCCGGTTGCAGAATCTGGCGGGTGATCGTCCCTTGATTATGTCGGAAATCGGACTGGATAGCCGCCGCAACGGCGAACTGCTCCAGGCCCAAACGCTGAATTGGCAGATACGGACGTCATTTGCGATGGGTGCTGCCGGTGTCTTCGTCTTTTCCTGGACGGATGAGTGGCATAACCGCGGCGATCACGTTCAAGACTGGGATTTCGGAGTCACGAACCGTGACCGGGCAGCGAAGCCGGCCCTCAAGGTCGTCAGCAAGGCGTTTGCGGACGTACCGTTCTCCTTCCGCGGCGCTTGGCCGCGCGTTTCCGTGGTGGTGTGCTCGTTCAATGGAAGCCGCACGATCCGCCAGTGTCTCCAAGGTCTCGAAGAAGTTCGTTATCCAAATTTCGAGGTCATTGTTGTCGATGATGGGTCCACGGATGGAACAGGAAAAATCGCTCGCGAGTACGACGTACGCGTCATCCACACACCAAATCGCGGCTTGAGCTCTGCCCGCAATACTGGACTGGCGGCCGCAACGGGAGAAATCATTGCGTATCTCGACGACGACGCTTGTCCCGATCCGGATTGGCTCGGTTATCTGGTAGACACGTTTCAAAAGATGAATTGTGCCGGCGTCGGAGGTCCGAACATTCCGTTTCTTGATGATGGAAATGTTGCGGCCTGCATCGGCCTTACACCAGGTCGGCCCACCCACGTCCTTCTTTCAGACCGGGAGGCGGAACACATTCCCGGCTGCAATATGGCGTTTCGAAGAGACCGGCTCCAGGCCATCGGCGGCTTTGACACGCAATTTCGAATCGCCGGCGATGACGTGGATGTCTGCTGGCGCCTGCAAAATTCCGGTGGAAAGCTGGGTTTCAATCCGGCCGCCATGGTCTGGCATCATTGCCGGAAAACTCTGCGTGCGTTTTGGAAACAACAGGCCGGCTATGGCAAAGCGGAAGCGATACTGGAAAGAAAATGGCCGGAAAAATACGATTCGACCCGCCGCATCGCTTGGGGAGGACGAATTTACAGCGATGGATTGCTGCGCCCCGTTTCCTGGACGCGAGGCCGGATTTATCACGGAATGTGGGGGACGGCCGGCTACACGCGCCTGTATCACCCGCCCCTTGGATTGCTGGATTCGCTGCCTTCCGCGCCGGAATGGCTTCTGGCGAATGTCGTTCTGGTAGGACTCTCGCTCCTGGCCTTCTTGTGGCACCGGCTGCTGCCTGCCGTGCCATTGACATTTGTCTCCGTGGGTTCCGGTCTAATCGCGGGTAGTGCGCGCGCATCTCGGGCCCGTTTTCCCAACGGAGTACGCAGCCGATTCGGACGGTTCCGTCTGCAATGCCTTACTGCTTTCTTATACGTGCATGCGCCACTGGCGCGGCTGTGGGGACGGCTGGGTTATGAAATCGGTATATCCCGTATCCACAGCAAGACGGGGTTGAGCGTGCCATTGTCCCGCCAGTTCCGGCTTTGGACTGAGGAAAGACAGGAGGCGGTGGAATGGCTCCGAGCCATCGACGCCGCGGTTCGCGCTCACGGCATCGTGGTCCGGCGAGGTGGTGATTACGACGACTGGGATTTGGAAGTATGCGGCAATGTTTTCGGAAACACGCGCATTCGCCTCGTTAATGAAGAGTACGGCGCTCGCAAGCAAATGGTGCGGGTTCACGCTTCCCCCAGGTTTGCCCTGCTGCCGATTGTATTGACGTGCACGCTTGTTTTGTTGTCGGGCCTGGCGGCCTCCGATCACGCCTGGATTGCCTCGGCGGCACTGGGCGCCTTCTCGATAGCACTCGCAGGGCTCGCTTACCAAAGCCTCGGAGTGGTAACGGCTACTGTGTGCCGCTCGCTGAAATCACTCGAATTTCGAGAATCGTGATGCACAAATGAAAGGGCGCAGCTGCAAGAAGGAAGGTATAGCCACAAAAAGGCACAAGAGTCACATAAGAATCGGCGCTCTTTCTTTGTGCATTTGTGTTTGTGTATTTCGGCCGCTTCTCGCCCAGAGTCGAGTGACCTTCACAGGTGTTGTCCAGGACGAAAGCGGGGCCGCTGTCGCGGGTGCAAAAATCGCGCTAATGCGTCAGATCTCGAGTCAGACGCTCGAAACCACGTCCGGAGAGGCCGGGCGTTTCAGCTTCGAAGAGCTCTCACCGGGCGAGTATCTTCTGAAAGCGGAGGCGAGCGGGTTCAATCCTTATGAACAGATTCTGACTGTCCGGCCCGAGGTCACGGAACCTTTTAGGATCAACCTGAAGGTCGGCTCTGTGAAAACGCAAGTGACGGTGACACTGGATGATGAGGATGAGGTTTCCACGGCCCAAACCAATACCACCTCACTGAGATTCAGCAATGATCTGCTTGGCGGCCTACCTACGAATAGCGAGGATATTCTCCCCGTGCTGGACAGATTCATTGTCCCGGGAACACAGGGCGCCGAAGGAACCGCTATTCTTGTGGATGGAGCAGAAGGGACGGAATTGGATATCCCTTCCGAAGCAATCTCGAGAATCCGTATCAACCGGAATCCGTATTCTGCTGCATTTCAAAATCCGGGCACCGGAAGGATCGAAGTCAGCACCAAGCGCGGACATCGAAGCTATTACGAGGGGAGTTTTGCAATTCACGCGAGAAACTCCCTGTTCGACGCGCGGAATGCGTTTGCGAAGTTCAAGCCCGATTCGGACCGGCGCCTCATGCAAGCGAAATTTGGAGGACCGCTGCCCGGCCGCCAGGCGTCCTTTTATATCGCCGCCGAGCGATTGATGGACGACGAAAGCGCGGTAGTCAATGCAGTCACGCTTTCCGGCCCATTCGCTGCCAACGTGCCCACAAGTGAGCGGGTGTATCGTACCTTCACCCGGCTGCAGTGGTGGCCGAGCGAGCTTCACACGATATTCGGCACGTACGACTTCAAGAACAAATCTCACGAAAACGATAAAGTGGGAGGCTTCAATTTGCCCGAACAGGGTATCCACACGAGCGAATACGGGCACAAATTCACGTTGAGAGACAACGCGCTGTTTACAGGTAATGTGCGCAATGAACTGATTCTTTCTTTCCAGAAAGAACGCCAGAACATGGGCAGCCCGGCAACTGCGCCGGCCGTTATCGTCAAAGAAGCTTTCACTGGCGGGCCGTCTCAATCGACGGGCCGCGAGACGAAAACGATCTTCGATATGAACGATACGGTCACGCGTCTCGGCGTCACCCATTCGTTCATCTTTGGCAGCCGATTTCGGACTGCTCGGATTGATGCCCTCGATGCCTCGAATTTCGGTGGAACGTTCGAATTCTCCAGTTTGCCGCTATTTGCCGCCGGCATGCCTTACGTGTTTCGTGTGAGTCAGGGTGATCCGAGCGTTGTATTTGCCGTTCGTGAAACCAGTGGTTTTGTACAGGATGATGTTCGCGTACGTGAGGGTCTCAATTTGACGTTCGGGTTGCGCTACAGCTGGCAATCCATCACCGATGATCGGAACAACCTGGCGCCTCGATTTGCGTTCGCGTTTTCTCCCGGACCGAAGAGGAAAACTGTCTTGCGGGGCGGAGCAGGGATTTTCTACGACGATCTGCCTCGGGCAGCCAGACGCCGGTCGCTACTTCTGGACGGCATTCGGATTCGTCATTTAGTGATTTCCAATCCGTCTTTTCCAAACCCGTTTCTGGGCGGCATACTCACTTCTTCGTTGCCAAGCATTACGCGCGTGGCCTCCGATATTAGATCTCCGTATTTGCTGCACACCACCATCGGCGTTGAGCAAGAGCTTCGGGATCGTATCTCGGTTTCCGTCGAATACACGTTTATGCGCGGGTTGAATCTCTTTCGCTCGCGTGACATCAACGCGCCATTGCCTGCAACGGGAATGCGTCCATATCCGAATTTTCTGAATATCGATCGGATCGAATCGACCGCTTTCTCGAGAAGCAATGCCGTGACGATCAGCTTCAGCGGGAGGCTTGGGAAGTTCTCGAGGTCGTATGCAAAGTATGTTCTTTCGAAATCCATTGACGACACGTCGGGAACGTTCTCGCTTCCTGCGGATAACTACAATCTGCGGACAGAAGCGGGATCTGCGGATTTCGATCGCAGGCATCGGTTCAATTTCATGCAAGTTCTCGAATTGGGACGGGGTTTCCAGTTTGGCACAATTTTTTCGACCGCCAGTGGCGCCCCTTTCAATATAACCACCGGCTTCGACAGCAACGCGGATACGCTTGCCAATGACCGTCCCTTCGGCGTCACTCGCAACACCGGCCGCGGACCTGGAACCGTGCAATTGGACCTGCGAATCA
This sequence comes from Acidobacteriota bacterium, assembly GCA_003223875.1. Lineage (GTDB taxonomy): Bacteria > Acidobacteriota > Terriglobia > 20CM-2-55-15 > 20CM-2-55-15 > 20CM-2-55-15. The sequence continues at coordinate 11,788 of QHWY01000137.1, forward strand.
AGAAAGTTTTGGTCATTTCGCATCTGTGGAATGACGAGTCCCGGCGAGGCAAACAGCAAGTTGTCGAGTTGAGTCTGGACGCGTTTAACGTGACAAACCACACAAACGTTACCCATATGATCGGCGTTCTCAGTTCACCATTTTTTGGGGGCGCGAATTCAGCAGACGCAGCCCGAAGATTTCAGGTCTCTTTGAATTATGAATTCCCCTACTGAGGGAAGCATATGAGGACGAAATGAAATCCCTCACCTGGAGGCTGTATCAGGAGGTGCGGCCTTACTCCTGGCACCTGGCAGCTCTGTTCTCCTTGGGGCTGTTAGGGACGCCACTGGCCTTGCTGACGCCAATGCCTCTGAAGATTGCCGTCGACAGCGTGATCGGTTCCCACCGGCTGCCCCGCTATGTCGATGTGGTTTTACCTGCGGCAATCAAAGACTCGCAGAGCGGTTTACTCGCGATGGCCGCTGTTTTTGTCATCCTTTTGGCATTTCTGAATCAGCTTCGCGAATTCGGGACCTCGGTTTTGACCGCCTATGCGGGTGAACAGATGCTGCGGGGATTTCGGACCAAGCTCTTTCGTCACGTTCAGCGCTTATCTTTGTCCTACCATGATTCGAGGGGGACGGCGGATTCCATTTACCGCATTCAATATGATGCGGGTGCTCTTCAGAACATCTTTATAACGGGTATTGTTCCCTCTGTGTCATCGGTGGTGACGGTCGCCTCCATGGTCTACGTCACCGCGCGTATCAATTGGAAATTTGCGCTGGTCGGGTTGTCGGTAGCGCCTTTTATTTTGATCGTTTCGCGACACTACCGGCGGGAATTGCGCAGCCAGTCAAGGAAGGTGAGGCACATCGAGAGCTCTGCCTTATCCGTCGTTCAGGAAGTGTTGGTCTCAGTCCGGGTCGTGAAGGCATTCGGTCAAGAGGGCCGCGAGGAAGGCCGTTTCATGCAAAAGTCCAACGAAGGAATGCAGGCCCGGATCCAGCAGACGCTCATTGAAGGCGGGTATGGGATGGCCGTTACTCTGCTCACAGCGTTGGGAATGGCCATCGTCCTCTATCTGGGTGTAGTCGATATCAAATCCGGAAGACTCACCCTCGGCAACCTGCTCCTCGTGATGGGATATCTCGGGCAACTCTATAGCCCTCTCCGGACGGTTGGCAAAAAAATGGCAACCATGCAGTCCCACTTCGTCAGCGCCGAGAGAGCCTTCGCTCTCCTTGATGCGGCGCCGGAAGTGGTCGAGCGCGAGAATGCACGATCTCTAGCACGCGCGAGGGGCGGCATGGCGTTCCGCCAAGTTTCGTTCAGCTACGAAAACAAGGGACAGCCGGTCTTGCAGGAGATCTCGTTCGAGGTCAGGCCAGGCCAATGCGTCGGCATCGTCGGGGCGACCGGCGCTGGCAAAACCACTCTGGTCAACCTTCTGACGCGTTTTTACGATCCGACAGAAGGAGACATCCTGCTCGATGGACTGGATCTGCGCGAGTACAAAGTGGCCGATCTCCGCAACCAGTTTGGCATCGTCCTTCAGGAGCCAATTCTGTTCTCGACCAGCATTGCTGAGAACATTGCATATGCCCGTCCCGGCGCCGCTCAAAGCGAAATTGTCGATGCAGCTCGGTCAGCTAATGCACATGACTTTATTGTCAGCTTGCCGGATGGTTACGACACTCTTGTTGGTGAACGTGGAATGCGCCTTTCCGGGGGTGAGCGCCAGCGCCTGTCCGTTGCTCGAGCATTCTTGAAGGACGCGCCGATTCTCATCCTCGATGAGCCGACGAGTTCGATCGATGCGAAGACTGAGGCCGCTCTGTTGGAAACAATGGAGCGGCTCGTTCGAGGCCGGACCACATTCATCATCACCCACAGGCTCAGTGCACTGAAGCATTGCGACATGATCGTGACAATCGAAAAGGGGCGGCTCGTTGCGGTTGAGCCAGGCACGAAGGTGCTGCAGTTGTGAGGGATGAATTATGAAGAAGCTCCGCATCGGATTTCTGCTGCCACATTACTCAGCGCGCAGCAGAAGCTTTATGCCTGCAGTCGTGCAGGCAGTCGCCGACTTTGGAGCCGTCGTGGATATCATCCACCCTGTGGATCACGCCGTGGATCTGTCTGGAGTTCGCGTCGAAAATGACCTCTACATTTTGAGGCAAACGAGCAGGCTCTCTCTCAGTTTGGCGGGAGCGCTCCATGGACTGGGTGCCGTGATCGTGAATCCCTATCCCGTGTCTGCGGCACTGAGCGATAAGATCGTGACGTCGCGAATACTGCAAGCTGCGGGCGTGCCCACGCCTGCCACATACGTTGGGCCACAGCCCGACCAATTGCTTCCTCTACTTGATTCAGGCCCACTAATCGTGAAGCCTTATCGCGGAGGAGGTGGCCACCAAATCCGCATAGTTCGAACCCCTGATGAACTGGCGGCGGTCGATTGTGGCCGGGATCCGGTATTCGCGCAGCGCTACCACGAGAACGACGGCCGCGACCGGAAGATTTACGCGGTTGGCGGCCAACTGTTTGGAGTCAAGAAAGTCTTTCCGCGCCGGACGGAAGAAGAAAAGTTCGGCGAGCCCTTCGCACTCTCGCCAGATTTGCGCGACATCGCCCTGCGCTGCGGTGAGGCATTCGGTATCGATTTGTATGGCGTCGACATTATCGAGAGTGCAGGAGTGCCCTACGTCGTGGACATGTGCAGCATCCCTGGCTTCAAAGGCGTTCCAGATGCAATTGGACTGCTGGCGCAGTATTTCTACCGAGCGGCGGAGCGGGCCGCGCGCGGCGAGCTGTCGCAACGCGCTCGCTTGACAGTCGCAGGGAATTACAGCGATGCCTAGACGCAAGGTGCTCGAAATTCTGACCGAAGGCGTGCGGGAGCATCGGGCGGCCCAAGCCTGGCTGCAAGTTCAGCCCGACTCCCGGATGCCGGCGAGTCTTGAACTTCTGCAGCGCCGAAGATACAGCACCGTTTACCGGCTCAATGATGTGAGGCAGGATGGCACAAGCGTAATTGCCAAGCGATGCCGGACAGCGACAGCGCGCATCGAGCGCATGATCTACCAGGAACTGCTGCCGCTGACTGGAATGCCGGCCCTCGAATGCTATGGCACGGTCGAAGAGGCAGACGGAGACTTCTGCTGGGTTTTCTTGGAAGATGCCACAGGCGCCGCGTATTCACCACAGCTTCCCGACAATCGCGCGCTGGCAGGCCGTTGGTTGGCGGAAACACAGTTAGCCACTGGGTCCCCCAACCTGCGGTCCAGCCTTCCCAACCGCGCACTCAACCATTACTTGCAATCGCTGCACGGCTGCCGCGCGATAGTCCTGCATCACATGGACGCGAGTCAAATGCCGGCCGCCGATGCCGAGGTCCTGCGCAGAGTCGCAACCTACATCGACGCAATCGAATCGCTGTGGAACGAGATCGACGAAATTTGTGAGGTGATGCCGCCATCGCTGGTACACGGTGATTTCGTCAAAAAGAACATGAATATCCGCGACACTGCCGGCGGTCTCGCGCTGTTGGTGTTCGACTGGGAATACGCCGGCTGGGGTGTGCCGGCCACCGATTTGGCTCAATTCACCGATAAGGTGGCCAGTCCGGACCTTAGCATCTATTGCTCAATCCTGCAGCGTGAGCATTCGCATTTGAATTTGCGCGATATTCAAGCCGTCGCTGCCTGCGGCAATCTGCTCCGGATGATCGATCAAATCAGTTGGGCCATGGCAGGCCACGAATTTGTCTCGCCGCCACAGTTGGCTAAGGCCATCGGGCTACTGGGATTTTATGAAGCGAGCATGATCGGAGCCTTGAGCGACTTCCGAATGGAGCTGACATGATTGACGGTCTTGATAACGTGCTCGAGAGCTACGGCCAACCTGGCCTGACCGAACTGCGTCGCTTGCTGGAGGAGTTGCTCGGTGGCCGCGAGGCAGAAGGACACGTGCTTGATCAGCAAGCGCTGCAGCCGCGCTCATTCCGTGTCTTCCGGCTGCAGTTCCTCATCAACGGCGGGGCTCGCCAGGTGATTGTGAAGCGTCTGAGACCTGAGATTGCGCAATGCTGCGAGCTATTAGACAGACGCTGGCTCCCCGCAGTCGGCATGCGCGAACACGGGCCGGCATTGCTTGGCAGTGTCGCCGAGCCCAGCGGCAACTGCGCCTGGCACGTATATGACGACCTCGGCCACTGTGAACTCGATACCAATCAGCTCAACCGCGAACACATAAGAGCGGCCATAGAGCTGATAGCACGGCTGCACACGCGATTTGCCTGCCACCCCTTGTTGGGGGAAGTGCGGCTGCACGGCGGGGACTTAGGCATCCACTTCTACGAAACGAACGTGCGTGATGCGATCTATGCGCTCAGCCGGCTTCAGCCGACAGCCCCACAGACTGAGCTGCACAGGCGACTCCTGCAACGGCTGTATGACTTGCGTCGAGAATTGCCGCAGCGCGCGCAAGCGCTCGAAGAACTGGGCGGTCCAGAGACCTTGCTGCATGGCGATTTGTGGGCCATCAATATTTTCGTCATTCCCACCACTCATGGGCTGCACACGCGACTGATTGACTGGGACCATGTCGCCGTAGGGCCGGCAAGCTACGACCTCTCGACTTTTCTCTTGCGTTTGCCGCCGCAGGAGCGCGCCTGGGTGGTGAGTGCCTACGGCAACGAGACCTCGCGTGCCGCAGGTTGGACGCTGCCCTCGACTCCAGAGTTGAATTTCCTGTTCGAGACCGCCGAGTACGCGCGTATTGCCAATCGCATTATCTGGCCTGCCATCGCGCTGGTGCAGGATCGAGCACCTTGGGGCTGGGACACATTGGCCGAAATCGAACAGTGGTTTGAGAATCTAAAACCGGTGCTACCGTGGGAAAACAAAGCGCGGGCCGCAGTGACCTGAAGACTCCGGTTTCGCTGTTGCCTGATCAGCAGACTCTGACGCTCCGGCTCTCGGCGGCCTTGCGCAGTAAGGGCCACGGGCAGCAACCAGTGAGGGTCCTTAGGCGGAGCCTGCCGCCTTTTATGAGCACGTTCCCTAACGAGATCGTTACGTGCCAATTGGCAAACGGCCGAAAGCGGCGGGTGTTTGCCAAATATCAGGCGGGACAGAGCCACGAGTCTTACGGGCACCGCGGCGACATCCCTTACGAAACCGAGGTCTATCGCCGAATTCTCCAGCCACTGCCGGAATTCAGACCGAGATGCCTTGGCGCGTACACGGATGCTCTCACTGGTGAAGTTTCGTTGTTCCTCGAATACCTTGGTGACAACGTGCGTCTGAGCGACATGGTCTGGAAACGGTCCGTGCGTCAGCCATGGGCGATGGCGCAGGCGGCCCGTTGGATTGGGCACTTCCATGCGTCGCATCAAGAGCGCGTAGACGACGATTCATTGGCGTTCTTGAAGCGGTACGACGCGGAGTACTATCGCGGTTGGTCACAACGAACTTACGAATTTGCGCGCCTGCTGCACGGCCGCTTTCCATGGCTGGCCGAACTATGCAAGAGCGACGACTGGTTCGCTCCTTTGCTGGCAGAGCCGCCAAGCGTAATCCATGGCGAGTTCTATGCGAAGACGGTCCTGGTTCGAAAGCAAAGCCTATTCATGGTGGACTGGGAATCGGCCGCCGTCGCTGCGGGAGAAATCGATTTAGGGGCCCTGACCGAAGGAAAACATTGGCCGGTTGCGCTTGTGCGCAAATGTGAGCGCGCTTATGTACGCGCACGCTGGCCCGAAGGTGAGCCCGGCAGCTTCAGACGCACTCTCGATGCTGCAAAAATTTATCTGCATTTCCGCTGGCTGGGCGAGCGTCCCGATTGGACGGTCCGGGAAAAAAATCTCTCGCGATACGACGACTTATACGCAACAGCGAAGCGACTGGTCCTGCTCTAGAGTGAAACAATATGCCGATCGTTGTCATCTCACCGCACAACGTAGTGGAATTCCCGGAGGGCGGCGGCCACTTCTGGGTGTACATGCAATATGTCCTCGGCCTGCGTCAGCTCGGCTGCGACGTGTATTGGCTGGAAGCGTTTCGCACTAAAGGCCGGACGGAACGGGAACGCGCGGCGCTGGAAACGTTTCGCGCGCGGGCAGAAGCGTTCGGCCTCGGCGGCAAAACAATTGTGTACCTAACGCAAAGCAATTCACCTTCCGCGGACTTGCCCGCCGAGTACCTGGTCATGAGCCGTTCGGAGGCCGAGGCGATATACAGACGCGCTGACCTGTTGCTGAATTTTCATTATGCGATCAGCCCCGCATTGCTGGCGTGCTTCCGGCACACGGCACTGGTGGACATCGATCCTGGACTGCTACAGTTCTGGGTCAGCCGCGAACAGCTCAGCGTACCCCGCCACGATTTTTACTTCACCATCGGCGAAAACATCGCGTCCGGTGCGGCACCACTTTCCGATTACAACGCCCCGGGCTGGACTCAGATTCGCCCGCCGATATGTCTGGAGCGCTGGCCCTACGTGTTCGACCGGAACAGCAAAGCATTTACAACCATATCCATCTGGGAATCGTCCGATTGGATAGTCGACGGCGATCAAAAGTATGCAAACACAAAACGCGCCGCATTCCTGAAATTTGCGGACCTTCCGCAATGGACAACGCAGCCGTTGGAGCTGGCGCTTTTCCTTCGCACGGAAAACGACATGGCGGAAGAAACCGAACTGCAGAAATGCGGCTGGCGTATCCGGCAATCCCGCCAGGTCACAGCCACACCGGAACTTTACCAGCAATATATCCAGCGTTCGCGCGGCGAGTTCAGCTGCGCCAAGCCATCATACGTGAAGTTTCAGAATGCTTGGATCAGCGACCGGACCATCTGCTACCTGGCGAGTGGCAAACCAGTGGTGATCCAGAATACAGGGCCCAGTTCCTTTTTGCCGAATGGCGAAGGGATGTTTCGTTTTTCCACGCTTGATCAAGCAGTCAGCGCATTCGAAGCCATCAACTCCGATTATGAGCGTCACTGCCGGGCAGCCCGCGAGATCGCCGAAGCCAACTTTGATTCCAAACGAGTTGCAGAACATATCCTAAACACTGCCCTGTCACGAAACTTTACGCAAACGAGGCGCCAGTGAGGATTCGTTTAGATTTCGCAATGCGATCCCTGAAGTTCATACGGCCGTTACCCGGGATGCGGCGCCTCCGTCCGTCCCCGACCAGCCCCTGAAGATCCTGCGGAGTGGCTTTGCACAAAAAATCCTGGGCGGTCATAGACCGCCCCTACAGCTTGGGGTGCGCAACTGTAGGGGCGCTCTATGAGCGCCCGCGATGTATTTTTTGTGCAAAGCCCTGGGGAGTCGCGGAGTGGAGATGGCATGATGGGCCTCCATCACGGGTTGAGGTGAGGTATATTCGCGCAGACGCCCTTGTTGGCGCAAGGATTCGCATATGCCGGAAGACTTCGATGAAGTCCTGCCCCGCCGCAATTCTGAAAGTTTCAAGTGGCGGACCTATCCACCCGATGTGCTTCCGTTGTTCGTCGCGGACATGGATTTCAAGTCGCCGGCGCGCGTCGCCCAGGCGTTGCGACGGTATATAGATGAAGGAGTGTTCGGTTACCCTCGTGGACTACATTCTTTTGATGCCAGTGAACTGCCGAGCCTGAGCGACATCGTCGTCGAGCGAATGGATCGGCGCTATGGATGGCGGATCACACCTGAAGACGTCGTCTATATACCTGGAGTTGTGCCGGGATTGAATCTTGCATGCCATGCGGTATCGTCCAAAGGCGGCGCCGTGTTGGTTCAGCCGCCTGTTTATCCGCCGATCTTATCCGCGCCCGTCAATGCTCATCAGAATCGCCAGGAGGCTGAACTGGAGCGTGCTGCCGATGGGTCTTACAGCATTAATTGGGATACATTCGAATCCGCGATTACGCCTGAAACTCGCATGGTCATTCTTTGTAATCCACACAATCCGGTAGGCAAGATGTTTGGCCCGGAAGATCTCGCGCGCATTGCGGAACCGTGCCTTTCAAAGGATGTGGTTATTTGTTCTGATGAAATTCACAGTGACCTCGTTTTCGGCGGTCGCCGGCACACACCGCTTGCATCAATCGATTATGAAATCGCGCAGCGCACGATCACCTTCGTTGGGCCATCCAAGACATTCAATCTCGCAGGACTTCAGTGCGCCTTTGCCATCATTCCAAATGCGGATTTGCGGCGGCGGTTTCAAGCGGCCCGTGAAGGGTTGACCCCGTGGATCAATGCACCGGGCATTATTGCTGCTCAGGCGGCGTATCGTGAGTGCCAGCCCTGGTTGGATGAACTTCTCCTATACCTTGAGCGAAACCGCGATTTTCTCAATCATTTCGTCCGGACGGAACTTCCCGGAATTCGCATGACAATTCCCGAAGCGACACATCTTGCGTGGCTCGACTGCCGTGACCTTCGCTTGACGAATCCTTACGAGTTTTTTCTGAACCATGCCCGCGTCGCGCTAAGCGACGGCAGCACGTTTGGACCGGGCGGAGCCGGTTTTCTCAGACTGAATTTTGCATGTCCGCGCCGGACGCTGGAGGATGCCCTCGAGCGCATACGGAGAGCTTGCTTTGCTACCGGGCCGCCTGCGCCTTTGGGTACCAGTTGAGAATGCGCACTTCAATAGAAGAACCCTTGAGCGCTGCGGCGAATTCCTCCGGTTTCTGACCCTGGAAATGGTAGGGAATCGCGATCTTCGGTTTGAATCCCTTCGCGCATTCGGCCGCCTCGGCCGGTGTCATCGTGTAGGGTAGATTCATCGGTAGGAACGCGACGTCGACATCCCTCACCCATGTTGCGATTGCCGGCACGCACTCTGTGTCGCCCGCGACATAGACAGACGGAGCTTTGTTGGCCCGTGCCGTCTCGAGCTTATCGCTGAATGTCAACAAGTATCCCTGTCCACGTTCCCTGGGATGATAAAACTCACCGGGTGCGGGACCGCGCTCAATATTGTACGCAGGCACAGCAATCACCGTGATGCCGGCCGGCGCCGACTCATTCGTCCTCATCTGGCGGTTGGACATCACAATTGCGCCCGGAATCTTTTGCATTTCCATCGCTGCAGGCGTGAGCACCACTGGAGCTCCCGGCTTCCGGAGTTTGGTGATTGCGGCTGGATCAAAGTGGTCCGGATGGATGTCAGTAACAAGGATGAGATCCGCCGGTTTCGCCTTCGAAAGATCAGCCTGATTCGTAACCGGATCGACAATGACGACTGTGCCGCTGCGCTCGAGCTGAACGCTGGCGTGTCCGAGAGCGGTGATCAGGATATCCCCGCCGGCAGCCCGCACACTCGTCGTTGACGGCAGCTGGGCCCATACGGATGCCGCCGCCAAAACCAACAATAGGGCTCCAACCAATCGGAGTTTCATGTCCTTCCTCCCTCTGGTTTTTGAACTAAATCTTACGTCGGTTTTTCGCAGTTTCAACTTTTTTGATTGACTTGTGCCAAATCGATGTGGTTATTACAGGTCGCACACCCCCTGATCAACTTCGCCTAAACGAGAGGAGAAATGCAATGAAGGCTCCGCGAATCGTCTATTTCCTATTGTTGTCGTGTTTCGTTTTCCTGCCGGCCACAGTGTGGGCTCAGGCGGAGACCGGCAATATCGTAGGAATCGTTAGAGACACTTCGGGTGCGGTACTGCCGGGCGTCGCAGTGGAAGCCGCCAGTCCCGCCCTGATCGAAAAAATCCGTACCGCTGTCAGCGATGAAGCGGGCCGCTACAGAATCGGCGAACTGCGGCCCGGCACGTACACGGTGACGTTTACCTTCCCTGGCTTCAGCACGCTGAAGCGCGAAGCTATCGAATTGACGACCGGCTTCACAGCGACCGTAAATGGTGACCTCAAAGTCGGAGGGCGTGAGGAGACAGTTACAGTCTCGGAGCAGGTTTCGATGGTGGACACGCAGAACCTCCAGCAGCAGGTGACCATCACAAACACCACGCTGGATGCGCTCCCGACTCCCAAACGTCCCGCCCAACTGGTTACGCTCATTCCCTCTGCTAACGCGGGCGGCACGAATTTCCACGATGTCGGCGGTGTCGGAAGTGACCGCGGCTTTTTCGGCGTCCATGGCCAGCGCCCCGACGATATGACTTACAACGTTTCCGGCATGGATAATCGCGTGTTCAGCGGCGGCGGCTTCCAAATGAATGCCCACACGTTCCAGGAGCTGGTTGTGGAGACGGCTGCCGGTTCCGCCGAATCAACAACCGGTGGAGTCCAGATCAACATCATACCCAAGGACGGGGGCAACACGTTCGCGGGATCAGCCAGCATCGAGTCCACAGGTCCCGGCCTGGTCAGCGACAACAGCAGCGCCGAGTTGCGCGCCCGCGGCTTGACGGGAGCGCCGTCTGTCAAAAAGTACTATGACGTTGGAGCAGGGTTTGGCGGCCCGATCAAAAAGGACAAACTGTGGTTCTTCCTCGCTTACAGGCGCGACGACAGGGAGATATATCAGGTGGGCAACTATTACAACAAGCTGCAACACACATTGTTTTATGAGCCGGACCTGACGCGGCGCGCTTACAACGGTGATTACTCGTCGGACTACTCGGTCCGCTTCACGTGGCAGGCGGCAGCGAAACATAAAATGAACTTGTCCTACGACCAGCACCCAGCCTGTCAATGTATATTTGCTCTTTTGGAGCAGGTGAGTCCCGTCTTTGCGCCGGAAGCCACCGCGGCCCACCATTACAGTCCCCAGAATTTAGCGGTCTTCAATTACACGTACACGGCTAACAGCCATCTCCTGTTCGAGGCGAACATGGGGACGAGCCAGTATTGGCGAGTTCAAAAGAGACAACCGGAGGTCAGTGACAATGACATCTCGGTCACCGACCAGGGACTCAATCTCACGTACGGTTCCCGGCGGGCGGGCTATTTTTCACTGGACGACCTGCGCATTCACGAACGGTTCTCCATGGCTTACCTCAGCGGAACCCATAACCTCAAAATCGGAACCGACCTGAACCAGTTCAGCCAGGGTCTGCCGAACTACAACAACCCGTACTACGTCAACCAGGCTACCTCCTACACATTCCGCGACCGGGTGCCGCAATCGGTAACGATCTGGAACGGACCCTACGGCCCGTATCAAAAGGCAACGGAGAACAACCTCTACGCGCAGGATCAGTGGACTATTGTTCGCAGGCTGACGCTGAATCTGGGTCTGCGTTACACGGTGTACGATGCAACTATTCCCGCACAGCACTTGCCGGCGGGCCCATGGGTGCCTGTACGTGATTACCCGGAGGTGAAGCATTCCCCGCATTGGCAGAATCTGAACCCGCGGCTGGGATTTGCAGTCGATCTGTTTGGCGATGGCAAGACAGCGCTCAAGGCATCGTTGGGCCGGTTTTCCTACCGTGACGTCGGCGTCGCTGTGGACATCCCTTCGGCGAACACACCCCAGAGCGTGACGCGGAGCTGGAACGACATTACTACCTTTCCTATTGGTGATCCCAGGCGGGGTAATTACGTTCCGGACTGCGATTTAAAAAACCCCTTTCCCAACGGCGAGTGCGGGCAGTGGAACGATCTGACCTTCGGTCAGACCAACGTAGCCCCCAGTACTCACCGGGCGGAAGATGCGCTGAAGGGCTTCAATAAACAAACCTACAACTGGCAGGGCTCGATTTCCGTCCAGCGGCAACTGGCCTCGAACATGAGCATCAATGTCGGTTACTTCCGCACCGCGTACGGCGGCTTCCTGGCTATGGACAACAGAGCAGTGACGCCGGCAGATTACGACAAGTTCTGCATCACGGCGCCTGTCGATCCAAGGTTGCCCAGCAATGTCAGCGGCAAGGAGTTCTGCGGCATTGGGGATCTCAAGCCGGCGAAGTTCGGTCAGGTTGACAACCTGATTACCCAAGCTTCGCATTACGGGCACCTGAGCGACGTGTGGGATGGCTTCGATGTTGTCTATAACTTACGTTTTGGGCGCGGTGGGAGCTTCCAGGGGACGTTCAGTACCGGGCGCGAGGCGGTCGACAACTGCCTCGTCATCGATTCGCCATCGGGTCTCATCGCAGGCTTGCCTCCGACTGGAGGAGGAAATACAAATTTGTTGCCTCCCGGCGGCACACCCGGCGCCTCTAACCTGCCAAATGATAACCGGCCGGGCTTCTGCCATTTCGCGCAGCCATGGTCCGGAGGGACGGGGTTCGGGTTCATGGCTGTCTACCCGCTTCCCGGAAGCATCCAGGTTAGCGGGATCTACCAGAATAAACCGGGGTTTCCGATCAGAGCGAGCTATGTGGTCAGCGATGCCGAGATCAGCCGTTCACTGGGCCGCCATCTTTCGACCTGCCCGAGCCAGACCGCCCCAACCTGTTCCCAGACTGTAGCGATCGACCTCATCCCGAACATCCCGAACGTCAACATCGGATCATTGTACGGGGACCGCATTAAACAGCTCGATCTGCGCTTCAGCCGGATCTTCAAGTTCGGCGAGAGGAGAAAGGTGCAGGCGAACTTCGACGTCTACAACATTTTCAACGGCAACACCGTCCTGAACGAGCAGACGCGATACCAGGCGCAGAATAACCCGTGGCGGAACGTACTCCAGATTATGGGCGGACGGTTGGTGAAGTT
>QHWY01000441.1 GCA_003223875.1 Acidobacteriota bacterium
ATATCCTCAATCGCAACTTCCGCGCAGAGGCTGAGAAGCGCGGCTACATCGTGGTCGCTCCCGCGGCGCCCGACGACGATTTGTTCTTCGAGGAAGGAGCGCGCATCTTTCCTGAATTTCTGAAAGCGATTCAGGCGGATTACAAAATCCAAGACAACAAGTTTCACATTGCCGGGCCATCCAATGGCGGAATCGCCGCGTTTCATGTTGCGGCAGCCAACCCGCAATATTTCCTCTCAGTCACTGCTTTTCCCGGATACATGTGGGAACCCGACAACGCGAAGCTTCAAGCGATTTCGAAGATGTGTGTCTTCATGTATGTCGGGGAATTCGACCAGTATATGTGGCACGGTGAGATGAAAAAAGAAGCCGAGTTTCTTCGCTCCAAAGGTACAGTCGCCCGTTATACCGTCGAGAAAGGCCAGCCGCATCGTCTCGACACGCTTGCGGGAGCGAATGCCACACGGTTGTTCGACGGATTCGAAGAGACGAAGAAGGGCTGCAACAGTAAGTCATGACAAGCATGCGCAAAAAATCGTTCTGGGGTGTTCTACTGATTGCGGTCGCGACGATCGTCCCCGTCTCCCTTATGTTCGGAGCACAAGGACAACAGTCACCCAATGCCTCCGATATCGCCGATGGCATGCGGCTCTATCAACAAAAGGGCAACTGCCAGGCGTGTCACGGTTGGGCGGGTGATGGGCGAAAGACCGATAGCCAAATGCCCGATGGCGCGAATTTGCGTGACACCAAGCTCAACCGTGCCGCCCTCGTCACGACAATCAAGTGCGGGCGCCTCAATTCGCAAATGCCGGCTTTCGACAAGTTTGCTTATTCCGACGGCCGATGCTACGGCAAGAAGGAGACCGACTTGAAGGCATATCCCACGCGCATGCCCGATCCTCCGGCAACGCTGCAGCAGCGGGAGATCGACCTGATTGTGGATTTCCTGATGACGAAGGTCGTCGGAAAAGGCCCGATGGATCGTGCCAAGTGCGTCGAATTCTGGGGCTCCGAGACCGACGCGTGCAAAGAATTTTCGAAGTGACTTCGAAGTAACAAGGAGGCTCGCCACATGCGACAGGTGTTCGCGTTTGCGCTGACGACCGTGCTACTCCTCGTTTTGCCGATAGCCGCCGCCGCGCAGACGCAGGCCTTGCCCCGGACTCCCGACGGCAAACCCAACCCGGACTCCCGACGGCAAACCCAACCTGCAAGGCATATGGCAGGTGCTGAACACGGCGGCCTGGGATATCCAGGATCATCCGGCACGGTTCGGCGTGCCGGGCGGGCAAGGCGTTGTGGAAGGCAACGAGCTTCCTTACCGGCCGGAAGCGCTCGCGAAGAAGCGGCAGAATTTCGAGAATCGCGCCACCGCCGATCCGGATTCCAAGGGATATTTGCTCGGTGTTCCCCGCATCATGTACATGCCGTTTCCCTTCCAGATTTTCCAGACGCCCGATTACGTAGCCATCACCTTCGAGTACGACGGCGCCTGGCGAAACATTTACACCAACCGAACTCAACACCCAAAGGGAGTCAGTTTTTGGATGGGAGACTCGCGTGGACACTGGGAGGGCGACACGCTCGTTGTCGATGTGGTGGATTTCACCGATGAGACATGGTTCGATCGCGCCGGGAACTTCCACAGCGAAGGGCTGCACCTGGTCGAACGCTTCACACCGGCCGGTACGGACCACATCAATTACGAAGTCACGGTCGAAGATCCGGCAGTGTTTACCAGACCCTGGAAGATGAGCATGCCGCTCTACCGTCGCAAAGAACGGAACGTGCAGCTGCTCGAGTATGATCCAGGATTGTTGTCGGATCAGGACCAGGCCGAGCGAAGGAAGACGAATTAGGGATGAATGGTTGAGCTGAACGCATTCCCCTCCTCGCAGAGGAGGGGTGGATACGGCGCCAGCCACCAGGCTGGCGCCGTATACGGGGTGGCGCGAAGCGCGAGCCCGGCAGGGCGAAGCCTCAACTCAGACCGGCGAAACGTTTCGGCCGAACTGACCACCGGGCGCTACGCGCCTCCCCTCCTCTGCGAGGAGGGGAATGGAGGTGATATGAATAATCGATACGCAATTTTGGCGATCGCGCTGGTCCTCGCCCTGCCAGCGCCCTCAGCGGCCGCGCAGCAGCCTGCGGCGGGCGGCACCGTGGGAGGCTGTCCGACAGAACCTCTAGCCTTTCATCTCTGTGCTCTGGACAAGGCGAAGACGTTCAGTCCGCCACGAACGCCAACTGGAAAGCCAAACCTGCAGGGGCATTACCGCGCTCGTCTCGCTCAATCGTATTCGTTTGAAGGAGTCTCGGGATCTGAACCGCAGTTCGGCGCCAAGATCATGCCGTGGACTTTGTCGCCACCGATGATTGTCGATCCGCCGGACCGTAAGATTCCCTATCAACCCTGGGCGGCTTCGATTGGCAGAATCGGTGAGAACTACTACAAATACCTCGATCCGCGAACCGGCTGCGCGCAAGCCGGCGTGCCGCGTATTGCGCAGCAGGACCCCAATCAGATCCTTCAACCGCCGACCGACGATTACATCCTGTGGCTTTTCGAAGACCACCACATGCACCGCGTGATTAATATGAATCAGCGTCCGCCTGTTGGAGACTCGATCAAGCTGTACAACGGATACTCCCGCGGACACTGGGATGGAAACACGTTGGTGATCGACGTCACGAACCTCAATGGATGGGATTGGCTCGACGACGCCGGAAACTTCCATACGGACGCCGCTCACATTACCGAACGTCTTACCTTGATCGACGCCGACACGATCCACTACGCGGTCACACTCGAGGATCCGAAAGCCTACACGCGGCCATGGACGATCGTGTGGGCTCTCGTGCGGCAGAAACAACCCGGCTTCGAGTTGATGGAAGAGCCTTGTCGTGAGGGCGAACACGATGCGAGACGCATTATCCGCGACTCCGGCGTCAAGTATTACTTCGGCGACAGCTGGCGTGGTCGCTAGGGTCAGTTAACCAGAAGGCATTCCCCTCAGCGCAGAGAGTTGTTGCAAAAGGCGACGTAGTGCGGATTTCAATCTCATTACAAGCAAACATCCTCCGGCAGGAGGGAATAAACAATACGTGGGACATCCCATCGGGAGGCGGAGTCGTCCGCCATATGGGGCTTTGCACAAAAAATCCTGGGCGGTCATAGACCGCCCCTACAGCTTGGGGTACGCAACTGTAGGGGCGCTCTATGAGCGCCCGCGATGTATTTTTTGTGCAAAGCCGCCATATGGTCACTGCGCCAAACGGCGAGCTTCTACTCGCTTACAGCGGTATCAACAAGGTTGGCCGCGTACGGATCCGGTGAGAACTCCCCTCCTAAGTTAGGAGGGGTGCCGAGCGAAGCGAGGCGGGGTGGTTCCCCTCAGAACCACCCCGCTTTCGCTCACTTCTTTTGAGGCTTCGCCCAATCGGGCTCGCGCTTCGCGGTTCGCGAAGCCACCCCTCCTAACTTAGGAGGGGAGTCTTTACAAAGCTATCCATTTCACGAATTGGATCGTAATCGTGATCCGAAACCTCCGCGAACCGAAGCATTCCTGCTTCTTCCAGGATTCGCCGCCCGCGCGGATCTTTGTGCATTGAAAGAAACTCTCGCCGCAACGCGCGCCGCACCTTACCTGCAACAGAATGGTGGACGACCCATGGCGGGGCAGGGCTCGGCCCAACGACGGTTACCGT
>QHWY01000238.1 GCA_003223875.1 Acidobacteriota bacterium
TAGTTTCGATGTTGTATCCGTCGTGGATATGCCCGAGGTCTTGAATGCCGTTCAGCAGGCCCGGAAAGAGGTTCAGACGCGATTTGATTTGAAGGATTCGAAGTCTCAAATCGATCTAAACGAGAAGGACAAGAAACTTGTTATTCAAAGCATCGATGATTACAAACTGAAGGCTGTAGTCGATGTTCTTCAGCAAAAGCTCGCCAAACGCAAGGTTCCTCTGAAAAATTTTTCTTATGGACCTATCACTCCGGCCGCTGGCGGAACAGCACGGCAGGAGATTACGATTCAATCCGGCATACCCGTCGAAAAATGTAGAGAGATCGTGAAGAAGATCAAGGACAGCAAGATCAAGGTCCAGTCTTCGATTCAGGGGGATTTCGTCCGCGTCAGTGGGAAGAGCCGCGACTTGCTTCAGGAAGTCATCCAATTGCTCCGCGCCTCGGATTTCGGACTCGAATTGCAATTCATCAACTACCGAACATTCTGAGTTACCCTAAGCCGCGAAGCGGCGTGAGAAGATAGCCCAGCGCGTCAGCGCTGGGGATTGTGTTCGTCTACATCACAGCCCCAGAGGGGCGGCAGATTTGAAGCTCTGCCGCCGCTTCGCGGCTTGTCTCGCCCATGAAATCAAACCCAGGGCTCGCGCCCTGGGCTACCGCTCTTACGGCGCTTCGCGGCGTTGGGCAACAGCCCCTGCTCCGTGGGCTAAACTCTGGACGCCGCTTCAACCCCTAAACTGCTTGCGCATCAAGCAAAACCCTCGGTAGACTTGCCGCAAATTAAGGTCAAGGGTGGAGGAGTCGATGATGAAGCGGGGTGTCAGTCTGGCTTTGTTGTTTTGTTTGGTGGCCGGCATGTCGTACGGCCAGGGCGGAGCAAGCGTTCAAGGAGCGATTACCGATGCTACGGGTGCGGTGCTGCCGGGGGCAAGTGTCAATGTCAAGAACTCCGGAACGGGATCGTCGGTCGAGCTGGTGACGGATGAGCGGGGACGATTTCTCGTACCGGTCCTGCAGCCGGGTGAATACGAGATCCAAGCGTCATTGCCGGGATTTCAGACGGTGTCGAGGCGCGGTATCCGTTTAGCGGTCGGTCAGAACGCGGTCATCGATATCAAACTGGATGTCGGACAAGTGACGAACCAAGTCGAAGTCGTGGCCGACGCGAACCCGATCAATCTTACTTCCGCTGCCGTCAGCGGGCTCGTCAACGACAAACAGATTCGTGATCTTCCGTTGAACGGGCGATCGTTTCAGCAACTTGCGCTCTTGCAAACCGGAGTCACCGCCGCACTGGCTGCGGGTAACGACGTCGTCGGCGGGCGCACTCCGAAAATCTCAATTAACGGCGCGCGGCCGGAGCAGAACAATTTTCTGCTCGACGGCACGGACATTAATAATGTCTATAACAAGACTCCAGGTTCCTCTGCTGGTGTGCTGCTTGGAGTGGATTCAGTACTCGAATTCCAGGTTCTGACCAATTCGTATTCTGCCGAATTCGGAAGATCCTCGGGCGGCGTGATCAATGCCGTGACGCGATCCGGTGAAAATAGTGTCCACGGATCGGCCTTCGAATTCCTGCGCAACTCGGCGCTCGATGCGAAAGATTTTTTCGACCCAAAGAACAAGCCCATTCCTCCGTTCAAGCGAAATCAATTTGGAGCGACATTGGGCGGACCGATTCAGCGCGATAAGACGTTTTACTTCCTCGCTTACGAGGGACTCATTGAACGGCTTGGTGTCAGCGGCGCAACTTTCGTTCCCGATGCGGATGCCCGTCGCGGGATGATCGACGGGCGCCAGGTTACGCTGCACCCACAGGTCGGACCTTACTTGGATTTGTTTCCACCGCCGAACGGCCGGGCTTTTTCCGGCGGCATCGGCGAGTACCTGTTCTCGCGTTCCCAGCCAACCGATGAGCATTACGTGCAGGGACGCATTGATCATCAGTACTCCAATAAAGACGCGATTTTCACGCGCTATACGTTCGATAATGGAACGGTCAATCGAATCCCGATCAACAAGACCCCAATTGCTTACACAGGCGAAAGTTCGCGCAACCAGTATTCGACTACAGAATGGCGGCATACATTTTCCCCAACCCTCTTGAACCAGTTGCGATTCGGCATTAACCGCTCGACCTCGCTTGCCGATAACGTGCGCACAGTCGACCTACCGCCCTCCATGTCATGGATTCCGGGAGAAAAGTTTGGATACTTTACCATTAGCGGCGTCGTTACGGAGATGGGCGGCGACTACCGGCTTCCCCGCTTCGACCGGCTGAATAATATTTCGCTCAACGATATGGGATTCGTCACCCGGGGACGACACGCCATGCGTTTCGGGTTCGAAGGCCAGCGCATCCACTTCAACCAGAACACCACCAGCCAGCGTGGTGGTATCGTGACGTTCCCAACCTTGGCAAATTTCCTGGCGGGCACGCCCAGCACCGTGGAATTTGTACTGCCTGGGAAGCTCGATCCGGTGCGTGGATACCGGCAGTGGCTATTCGCGATGTTTTTGCAAGATGACGTGCGCGTTAAATCGAACTTAACGATGAATCTTGGCTTGCGTTACGAATTCATCACTGTTCCGACCGAAGTGAACGGAAAGATTTCGAATTTACGCAATGTCAATGACAGCCAGACCACCGTTGGTGATCCGTGGCACAACAATCCGTCGTTGAAGAATTTCGCACCGCGCGTGGGACTGGTGTGGGATCCGTTCAAGACCGGAAAGACATCGATACGTTCTGGTTTCGGGATATTCTTCGATGAGATTCTGCCCAAGTACTACTTCTTTACAGGCAGCCTGAATCCGCCGTTTACCACGAGAACCTCCCTGACGAATCCTCCATTTCCAAACGTTGTCGCGAACTTCAACCCCGACACGGTCAAGCCGCAATTACAGGTCGTGAGTTTCGATTTGAAAACGCCGTACATCATGCAATACAACTTGGCTATTCAGCGGCAACTGCCGTGGAACTGGGATTTCACGATCGGCTATGCCGGATCGCGCGGCAATCACTTGATTCGCGTGGGGGACATCAATCTAGCACCCTGGGTCGTTGTGGACGGTGCGAAGGTTTTCCAACCTCAACTCGGAAGAAGGAATCCTAATTTCGTCGGTGTGTGGCAACGCGTGACCGATTCGCAGTCGTTCTACAATTCGCTTCAAGTGAGCGCGATCAAACGATTCTCGGGAGGGTTCCGCGCGCAAGCGTCGTACACGTTCTCACGATCTGTCGACGATGCCAGCGGAATCAACTCTCAGGATTTCAGCAATAACATTCAGTATGTGGCGGATTTCTATGATCGGACGTACGATCGCGGGCTCTCGGCGTTTCACATGAAGCACAACCTGACGTTCAATTGGACCTACGATCTGCCGTTCGCGAAGAACTCTCAGGGCCTGGTCAGGGCTCTCTTCAAAGGGTGGCAGATGAACAACATCACGGCCATCAATAGCGGAGCACCTTTCACGGTACAAATCTCCGGCTACAACCGGTCGGGCAATCTGAACACGACGAACTTCTCGTTGAATGAAAGGCCGAACCTGAAACCCGGCCGATCGAACAATCCGATATTGGGCGGACCAGATCGTTATTGGGATGTCACGGCATTCGAGCTGGGGCCGCTGAATCAGCGCGGCAACCTCGGCCGGAATACGCTCATCGGGCCCGGATTGGTGAATGTCGACTTCTCGCTGGTGAAGTCGTTTGACGTCGCCGAAGGCAAGTTCCTGCAGTTCCGTGCGGAAGCGTTCAACGCGCCCAATCACCCGAATTTCGCTGTGCCGTCGCTGCGGACCGCCTTCACGAACGCCAGTGGGGTGCAGTCGCCGACTGTCGGTGTGATCTCTTCTACCGTAACTCGGCCGCGGCAAATTCAGTTTGGATTGAAACTGACGTATTAGGCTCTGTAGCGGCGGTCTATGACCGCCGACAATCCAGCAATTCGAGAGATCGCCGGCGGTCATAGACCGCCGCTACAGCTAGGAGGTTCCATCATGTGGAGTCGGCGTTCGTTTTTGCGAATAGTCGGAGGCGCATCCGCGTTTGCGCTGCGGCCGGCGGGAATTCAGGAAATAAGAGCCGCAACAGCGGCTGTTGCCGGGCGCGAACCCGAGGACGTCGCGGCTGACGAGGCATACTGGCGTGAGATTCAGTTCGCCTTTACGCTGGATCGCACGCTCATCAATCTCAATAACGGCAATCAGTGTCCCGCCCCCACAGTCGTTCACGAGGCGTGCAAGCGATACATGGATTGGGCCAATCAGGCGCCCGCGTATCACCGTGCGTTGATCGAAAAAAATATCGAAACTGCGCGGCGGCGGCTGGCCGCCGAATTCGGCGCAAATCCGGAGGAGATTGCCATCACGCGCAACGCGAGCGAATCGCTTCAGATTGCGCAAATGGGCATCGATCTGAGACCCGGCGACGAGGTCATCACAACCGAGCAGGATTATCCCCGGATGCTGACCACGTGGGACCAACGCGAAAGGCGCGACAAAATCAAAGTCACGCACCTGGATTTTCCATGCCCCACAACTCAGGCGGACTTGCTGCGGCGATTCGAGGCGGCGATTACACGGCAGACGAAGGTTCTGCATTTCTGTCACATCACGAATCAATCCGGACAGCTTTTCCCAGTGCGCGAACTAACATCCATGGCCCGCCGCCGGGGCATCATTACTATTGTTGACGGGGCGCATGCGTTGGGGCACTTTCCGTTCAAGCTGACCGATCTCGGCATGGATTATTACGGCGTCAGCCTCCACAAATGGCTGCTCGCGCCCCTTGGAACAGGTTTGCTCTACGTCCGCAAGGAGCGCATTGCTTCGACATGGCCGCTACAGGCCGCGCCCTCGCGACACGACAACGATATCCGCAAATTCGAAGAGATCGGCACCAACTCGCCCGCTCCAAAAGCTGCAATCAACGAGGCGATCGCATTCCAGCAAGCGATCGGCATTGAAAGAAAAGCCGCGCGTCTGCGTTACCTGACGCTGCGCTGGGCCAACGAGCTGAAGAAGCACGAGCGCATCCGGTTGCATTCCAGCCTCGAACCCGGACAGACATGGGGATTAGCCGTGGTTTCGATCAACGGCATCGATTCGAATAAACTCGTCTCGCACCTTTGGGACAAATACCGCATCGTCATCACGGCTGTCGGACACGATAATCCCAAAGAACCTGGCCTGAGCTACCACGGCCTCCGCGTCACGCCCAACATCTACACTCCTCTCGAGGAGATCGACACGTTTGTCGAAGCCACGCAAAACGTGTTGAAGAACGGACTTCCCGCATAAGGACCTTTGCACGATGACGCCACAGGAAATTCAACGAACAATGGACTTCATTCTCCGCAGCCAGGCACTCAATTTAAGTTGAGCCATACGATCCATACGCCTCCCTTAACTTCCACTGCTCGACCTCGTCAATGCAGTGCTGGTATGCAACGTCGACGAGTTTGTAAGCGGACTTCCAATCAAACAAATCGATCTCCGATGTCGGAGGTTGAAGGTACAAATCCGCTTGTCCCTTACTCACATCACCAGCCCGGATGCTCCCGAGTTGCGCCGCGCGAGAAAGAATATTAAAGATGTGCGGCAGTTCCGTCTTGTTGCCGAACGGATTAAGTTGTTTCCATCGCAATCGCCAGCCCGACAGCGAGGCCGCCGGGTTGGGGCGAACGGTCAAGTCCATGACCGAACCGACGTCAACTGCAATTACGGATCCCCTGCAGCGTTTGCGCATGACATCGACGGGTAGATTGCTAAGCACCCCACCGTCAACAAGTATGTGCCCATTGCAAACGACAGGTGGCCAGATTCCAGGTATAGCACTACTCGCCCGAACGGAACTGGATACAAGGCCTTCTTCATGTACGACCACGTCTGCCTTGCTCAAGTCGGTTGAAGTACAAAAATACGGAATCCAGAGGTCTTCGATTCGAACCCCACCAAATAGGTCCTCCAAAGATCTTGTGAAACGCCGAGCTGAATTCAGTGCTACCGCAGGAAAAGTCAAATCCCGCAGGAAGTGTTTGCGGAAAGTATCGCTGAAGTCTTTTCCGATTCTGATCAAGGCCGCAACGTCGGCGTTTATCGCCCACAGGGCGGCCACAGCAGCGCCGATGCTAGTGCCACCCACAAAATCGATCGGCACACCGCAATGCTCCAGCGCACGGATCGCGCCAACGTGGCCGTGACCTCGAGCACCACCACCGCTAAGGACCAAACCAACGGCTTTGTCCGTGATGAATCTGGCCAGACGTTGGTAGTCGGTCGCGTGACCGATTCGAATATGATGATGCGCGTCTACTTGACGCTTGCTCAACCAGGCAGCCGTTCCCGAAGGTACTTTGGCGCCGTCGGAGTGGAGGAGGACGAGTTCCTTGCGCGCGGCACGATTGGTCACTGTCCGCTCGAAAATAGCAGACTCCAATTCTCGAACACTTGGATCGTCTTTCGCCGAAGAAACGATGAGAATCAAGTCGGCGGAGCGTATACACAACGCCGTCCACGGGGAAAGACGAGGATCGCATTCCAATAGGAGATACGAAAATTGATCTTCGTATTCTGCCAACCAATTGATCAGTCGCGTATGCCCCGCTTCATCGGTGACTGATGACGATCCCGGCCCCAGCTCATAATCGATTCGTCGGCTGCTCAAGTGAAGTGAAGGGCCGGCAATTCCGGATATTGCTTCAATCATTCGTTCAATGAAAGCGGACGGTACGCCATCACTTTGTGCTGTTACAATCGCGATCGTTGATAGACGGGCTTTCGGAATCCTCCCTGTGGCATTGTGACTGATGATCGTGGCGAGCCGCTTAGCAATGTATCTCATACATTGCGGATTCTGACTGAGCAGCAGTTCGAACTGCCCTTTGGACAATCGCACCAGTTGCGTGTCTCGAGTGGCGCGGACTGTTCTCGAGCGTGGTTCGTCTGTTAGCAGTCCCATTTCGCCGACAAGATCTCCGCGGCCGACATACCCGACGATCTCTTCCCGCCCATCGCCTCCCACGGCCACAACTTCTAGTCTTCCGCATACCACAACGTACAGATAATCTGGGGTGTCACCCTGTTTGAACAGCGTCTCCATGCCGGCCAGACGGATCCAATTTGCCTCACCATCCAACATTCGTAACGTCTCAATATCGACACCTGCCATTAAGGGAGAAGAAGCGATATGGAAACTGAGCAACCGCCGTGCAGCAACGCGCACAAGTTCGTTGTAAACGCCTGGGTGCTTATCAAATAGAGTCGCCAACCTCGGCAGTGAGAGTTTCATCACCTCGGCAGGAGCCGAAGCGTAAACCGTGGCCTTCCGTGGTCTGTGGAACAGAACGACGCTTTCGCCGATCCAGTCACTTGGACCGAACCTGGCAAGAAGTTGCCGCTGGCCATTCCCGAGCATGGCGACCATCTCGAGGGAACCGGAAACGACGATGTACATGGCGTCGTCGAATTCACCTTGCAGAAAAAGAACGTCGCCGGTACTCAGCATCAAATGCTCGCTGCCGCCTTCGACAATCTCCAGAGCAGAGTCGGGTAGCCCGCGGAATCCTGGCACTGATGCTAAAAGTTCGACCATCTTCTTTCAAGAAACCGCTTTCATCGACCTCCCAGGAAATTACCAAGCGTCACGGGTTTTCTACCTGGCTGGAAAAACCAACGGCATTTTTGCGAAAAACGCTGCACAGCGTTGCCTCGAGACACTAATGCGAGTGGCCGAAGTCTATACCCGATATCAGGATTTTGAAAGAAGAAGACAAATGTGCCCTTCCTACATTTCTTCTTGACCTATTTGCACGACGGACGAAGAATGACTCACCGAAACGGTGGCTCACCGACTAGGAGTGACCTGTGAATTTGGGGACCTTATCCCGCAGTTGCGTTGTGGCGTTCGCTCTCCACCTTGTTAGTGGATGCAATAGTCCCGAAGCAACAACGGCGCCTGCTCCAAACGTCGACCACGAGATTGTTGTTGCGGCCCCGGGCCTGGTCGAACCTTCGACAGAAGAATTCAAAATCACATCGGAAGTCAGCGGCAAGATTCGGTCTGTCTCCGTAGAAGAAGGAGATCATGTCGAGCGCGGACAGGTTGTCGCTACTTTGGAAAATTCCGAATATCAGGCACGAATTCGATCCGCTGAGGCGGAAGTAAAAGAAAAAGAGGCCGAATTACAGCGGCTTATTAACGGAGCGCGCTCTGAAGAGCGTCAGCTCGCGAAATTTCAAGTCGAGGAAGCCCAGGTGGTGCTGCGAAACGCAGAGACGGAAGTAAAGCGGCGCCAGGAACTGTACAAAAACGGCGATGTTTCCAAAGAAGAACTCGAACGAGCCGAACGGGATTACAAAGTCGCCGTCGCTCGCGCCGGGCAAGCTGTAGAAAATCAGGCCCTGATCAATGCGGAAGCGCGCGCCGATGATATTGCAAAGGCCGAGGCGGCTATCCATGTTGCAGCCGGACGAGTCATGGAAAATCGGGCGCTACTGGATAAGACGGTCATCCCCTCGCCGATCGGCGGCATTGTGTTGCGAAAACATCTGAAGCCCGGCGAGATTGTCGCTGTTGGCTCCAATACACCCATCCTGACGCTTGGAGATACGGCGGGGTTGCGCGTGCGCGTTGATGTTGATGAGGCGGACATCGGCAAGATCCAAGTTGGCCAACGCGCTTACGTTTCAGCGTCAGCCTATGGCAACCGAAAATTTTGGGGCCGAGTGGTGCGGATCAGCCAGATGCTGGGGAAAAAGAATATCCGCACTGAAGAACCGACCGAGCGCATCGATACGAAAATACTCGAAACACTGATCGAATTGGATGAAGA
Source organism: Acidobacteriota bacterium (assembly GCA_003223875.1). Classification (GTDB taxonomy): domain Bacteria; phylum Acidobacteriota; class Terriglobia; order 20CM-2-55-15; family 20CM-2-55-15; genus 20CM-2-55-15. Next base: position 8,846 of record QHWY01000238.1, read on the forward strand.
ATCCAAATTGCCTCCGGGCCTCCGCGTCAATACCTTCATTGTCGTCCACGAATAGCTGGTGACGGTGACAACCCGGGTTTCACAGGAGAATACCAATGTGTAATCGCTATGCTTCTAAAACTGCGTTGGTCGCAACGGCTGTTCTATTCTATTTGTGCATCGTTGAAAGGACAGGTTTTGGTCAGAAACGCGACGAAGTGCGAATCTCCCTGCGCCAGGCGATCGAAATGGCACTTGCCAATCATAAGGACATCGAACTGGCGCGGCAGAACGCTCGTTTGGCGGACTGGGATCTGAAGAGTGTGATCTCGCAATATGAGCCACGCTCGACTTTCAACTCGTTCTATGAACATACCCAATTACCGATAAACAGTTTCTTAAGCGGTGGTGTCAACGGTTCGGTGATTCAGTCCGATTTGATGGCCGGCTATCGTCTTGAGGGATTAGCGGGCAGAGGAGGAGGAAGCTACCAGGTAGATTTCTCGTCGCGACGGTTCACAACAAACAACATATTTGCCGCGCTGAATCCGCAATACCCATCGGATCTGTCGGTTCGTTTCACGCAACCGCTCTCTCGCGGGCGGCTCGTCCCGACTCGCCTAAAGGATATCGAGATTGCAAAAAAGAACCTGCAGTTGACCGACACCGAAGTACGAAAAATAGCTACCGAAACGATTATCAATGTAAAACGGGCCTACTGGGATTTGGTTTTCGCGCGAAACCGTATGACCATTCAGGGCGAGATTGTGCGTGATACCCGCGCGCAGCTCGAGCTCAACACGAGGCGTGCCACAACGGGTTCTTTGGCGGTGTCCGACGTCTACCGAACCGAAGCGCGCACGGCGGAATCCGAACAGAGTGCATATCAGACCGCTGAAGCGGTTACTCGCGCAGAGAACACTCTCAAGAATCTCATCGTGGAGAGTGCAGCCTCGGATCTTTGGGAAGCGAGCCTGGTACCCACGGATGTCCTCGACTCGGCTGAGACTTCAGTAACGCTTCAACAGGCGCTCACCGCTGCATTGGATAATCGACTCGAATTGCAGGAGAGCGACATAGCCCGGGAAATCAACGCAATTGAGCAGCGATACTTTCAAGACCAGACTCGCTCGCAGGTCGACCTGGTCAGCAGTTATGGCCTGGCGGGGCTTGGCGGCAGTCCCAATTCATTGATTCGATCACTTGCGCCTACGGCGGTGCCGGGTTTTCTCGAAGGCGCGTACGGCCAGTCGTTGGTCAACCTTCTCGATAATCGCTTCAATAGTTTTCGCGTCGGTGTTCAGATTACCCTTCCCCTCCACAACCATGAAGCAGAGGCAAAACTAGGACGAGCCTTAGTTCAGAGTGAGCGTGTGAGCACGCAGCGGGAAAAATTCAAACAGTTGATCCAGGTTGATGTGCGGAATGCGTATCAAGCCGTTTCCATAGCAGCATCGCAACAGCAGGCTGCTGCGGTCGTACGGCTGGCGTTGGAAAAGCAACACGCAAGCGAAGAACGCAGATTGAACGTCGGTTATTCCACAAACGATGTTGTGCTCGAGCGGCAAATCGGTTTGGCGGCGGCGCGTCTCAGCGAAATGCGAGCACAAACCGAACACCAGAAAGCGTTGGCCGACTTAGAGCGTGCGATGGGCGCAGCCCTCGAAGCAAACAGAGTCGTTATCCGCAGCCGATGATTACGAAGTTTAGCTGGCTTCCTGGTGATCTCGGCGGATCTTTCCGTCTTCGATTTCAACAATACGGTCGGCGAGTTCGACGATCCGATTATCGTGAGTGACAATCACGACGGCCCTGCCGCGTGTGTGCGCCAGCTTGGTCAACATTTCCATGACCGCGCGGCCGCTTTGCGAATCGAGCGCTGCCGTGGGTTCATCAGCGAGAATGATGTCGGGATCGCCCGCAAGCGCCCGAGCGATGGCCACACGTTGCTTCTGTCCTCCACTCAGATCGGCCGGAAACGTGTCGTATTTGTTTGCCAGTTGCACTTGCTCGAATAGGGCCTGAGCTCGCCGGCGCGCTTCCGCGCGGCGAAAGCCCTTCAGGAGCCCTACGTATTCGACGTTTTCTCCCGCTGTGAGTGCCGGGAAAAGATTGAAGCCCTGAAAAATAAATCCGATGTGCGCGAGCCGAATCCGTGGAAGGTGTCTTTCTTTCAAGCCTGATACCTCTTTGCCTTGGATGCGGACGCTGCCGGATGTTGGACGCAAAATGCACCCGATCATCGAAAGCAAAGTCGTCTTACCGCTTCCGGATGGCCCCATGAGCATGGCCACTTCGCCGCCGTGAATGTCCAGGTCAACACCATTGACCGCATGAACAGCCGCTTCGCCGGATTCGAATACTTTAGTGAGATTCCGCACCGAAATGGCCTGTTCGCTCATTTATGTTTTGAATACCAGTACAGGGTCGATGCGCGTCGCTTTGTGGATCGACACGACAGACGCGCTGACACACATCACAACAGTCAATGCGAACAACGCCAGCGCGACGGGCCATGGCAGCAGAATCGCAGCCTCATTGCGCCGGCTGAGGTACACGATTGCCACACTGATTGAAATTCCAATGATGTAACCAATCACGGCGCTGATGATGGCCTGTTCAATAATCACACGGTAGATATGCAGATTCGAGGCGCCGATCGCCTTCAAAGTTCCAAACTCGCGTATGTGGTCGATCGTGGTGGCATAGATGGTTTGTGCGACAACGACGACTCCAACAACCAGGCCCAGCAGAGCTGCAATCAGCGTCGCCACACCCGCGCCTGTTGTGAAGATCCAGTACCTCTGCGTCATCCACCTGAACTCGGCGGTCGTGTAAACATCTACGTCCGACACGCGCGCGAGGATATCTCGCTTCACCTGCTGAAGGTCCACGCCTTTGCGCGCCGAGACCAGCACATAAACCGTCTGGTTTTCGGGTAGCCTGACGTAGTTCTGCGCGCTCTTGAACGATGCGAAGACAAATGGAGATGTGGTGAAGGACCGAATACCTTCCGTGAATCCTACAACACGCGCACGATAACCGTTTATCTCGCCAACTTGTCCGATATGAGTAATGCCGAGCCTTTGGCGATACAGGTCGTCCACGAAGACGGCGTTGTCGGCTTTCAGATCTTCCGGATTGCCCTTAATCACGTTCCAGGGACCCCCCAGCCCGCTCTGCGGATCGAAACCGACAATTTGAATGTTCTCGGTCCCGCCGTCCTCTTTCTTCCAAATGATGTACTGAATGATGTATTTCGCCGCAGAGTCGACGCCGGGCGTACCGAGAATCTGATAGAGCTTGCGTTCGGAGAAGGGGGCCCAACCTCCGATATCAAAATATCGTACACCTTTGGAAACAACCCACAGGTCGGCCTTGGAATGACTCACATTATTCGACGTCGTTTCCAGGAATCCGACAAATAACCCGAATTGCACAACCATCAGGAGAATGGCAAATACGACACCTGTCAGGGTTACAGCGAACCTGACTTTGTCGTGTAGGAGATTTCGGCGCGCGAGGAGAGACATCGTCCCGCTAGTCTTGATTCACAGTTACCGCACGCCGAAACAACTCGTGCATTTTCTGTGTATCGATGTCGACGACGACCGTAGCGTTGTCCGGTTCGCGTGTGAGAAGCCCGGCAACTCCTGCTACGTAGCTTGACGGATCCAAGAAAATGGATTCTGTCAGCCGATTCAGTTCGGAATCAGAAGCGATCAAAGTGATTCGCTCCAACAGCGTTAGAGCGATTTCAGTGTGACCGCGCATGATGCCGTCACCTTCGATAGCTTTGATCAATCCAGATTGAACCGTGCCTAACGAGGAATCCATCGCATAGATAGCAGTTGCCACATCCGGTATCCACGCACGCGTCCGGCCGATCAGTGGACCGAGTTGATTGCCAACGTAAGTCGTGAGCGCAGGGCAAATAAATTTCAACGCATCTCGACCCTTGTCACACAGAGCGTGAACGTCGTCCAGATCCAATGAGAACTTCTGGAACGAATCCAAGGGCAGCACAATAATCTCGGGACCCAGCCGGGAAGACAGAACGATGTTTAAGGCCTCGGGATCCTGCCACAGACTGTATTCCCCCGACGGGGTGCGATTTCCACCATATTTGGCCGCAGCTCCGATCACGATTCGTTCGTAACGCCGCATGGCATCCGGATAACGAGAGAATGCCAGCGCGAGATTCGTCAGCGGCCCTAACGCGAGCAACGTCGCGCCCGGATGTTCATTGCCGAGATCTCGGTACAACGTGGGGGCGTCGCGCGAGTCGAAATCTCTTGCAGCGTGAGGGTGCTGTAGACCAATCTGCCAGAGTCCATCCATGCCGTGCAGCAACGCTGGAGCACGAAGCCCCAGGAGTGGACCAGCATTCAATGGTTGTGAGATGGGTTCAGGAGCTCCCACGGCGACGGGAATTCCGCGGCGGCGCGTGGCATCGAGGACGGTGAGCACATTGTTCGCAGCACTCAGCGAGCTTGTATTGCCGAAGACCGTGCCGATGCCCAGAATGTTCACTGGGTAATCGGACTGAGAAAGAAGCCACACTATCGCGGCCGCGTCATCAATACCTGTGTCCGTATCGATCACGAGATCGACAGCCGCCGCCGGGATCGGTTCAACGAATATGGCGGTGCAGGTCCAAAAAAGACCTAGAACAAGTTTGAAGTACGTTCGGCACTTCATGTGTCCTGGACTCCTTCCAACCCCGTTTTTAGCTCGCCGCGCCCGCACGGCTAACAAACAACTTTGTCAAGTCACCAACCGTTTTGACGTCCTTCATGTCTTCTTGCACCAACCGCAGACCGAAAGCATCCTGTAGATCGATGATCATCTCGACAAGAATGAATGACTCGACGACCAGGCTTGTCAGCGATGTGTCGTCTTGCAATCGAGACACAGGCTGCTTTAAAAAGGTCGCGATTTGTTCTTTAACTGCATTTTTGTCAATCATCGGAATAATTCTCCATCTCCTATTTTTTGGATGTCACTTCACAAGATATTTGAGGCGTTGCTCATGTTCTTGCATTGTCTTTCTATAAACTTCCTGGTCAGCCTCCCAGAACCGTTTTAGCGTTTTGTCGATCAGATCTTTACTGTACTCGGGTTCCATGAGCTTGAGGGCGTCGTGGATCCACTCGATGTGCCACTTCTCATCCGCCATGATTTTGGTAAGTGTGTTTTGAACAATAGGGTTTATTTCAGGAAGCTGGCTATGACGGCCGTATTGGTTCACGACACGCTTTTCGAACACCTGCGTGATGCCGAGTATTTCCATCAGATTGCTTGGCGGCCCCGCGGCGGTCAAATATTGATCCTGATAGGATGAACTCAACTTTATAGGTTTGGCCCCAAGCTCTTCGATACAGGATGTCCAGTACCAGGCGTGGGCGGCTTCATCCGAAAAGTGTTTCGTCATGTCCCGTTGAATAGCGCCTGGTTTCATGGACCTGGCCAATCTGCCAAAAAACAGTGAACCACTGATTTCGGAGCTTCTATAGAAACTCAAAACCCACAGTTCGTTTTCGTCAAGCATCACGTTCTCCCTTCGTCAGTACGGCGATCGATAAGAATCCGTCATCAACTTCAATTGACGAGTAATGGAACCTTAACAATTTGCTTCTACGCGAATAGGCAGTGCCTCTCCAATGCGATGGATTTTCCAGGACGTAATCGCCGAGTATCCTGTCGTCGTTTTCCGGATCGGCTTTGAAGATGGCTTCTTTTACCGTCCAGAGCCGCAGTAGCGTTCTCTGATCCTGCGAATCTGCCTGTTCACTCTCAGTGAGAAAGAACCGCGCGATCTGGAGGCTGACCGAGCGGCCGGTCTCGATGTCCAACCCGATCCCCAGGAGTGCGGACTTCGCGTCGCCTTGCTTCAGTCTACCCATCAGATATGCGACTTCAGTGCTAATTGCCTGTTCGGACAACATTCCCTTCCTCTTTCCCCCACTTGGTACTGACCAGGTAATCGCAGGTGTTGCGAACAAGCTGATGCGGATCGGGTGACCGGTAATCGCGTAAAGCGGAGACGAGCCGCTCGTTCCGAAATTCTTTCTGAATGAATAATTGTCGCGCAAAGGGCGTGACGCTAGACAATGCCTGGTTTACGATACTTCCACTGAAGGTATCCACCGCCGTACCTAACATGTCGAACGATTCGGCATCCGCATAGAGAGGCTTCAGGATGCGGCGCGAGTTGAACTCCTGCTGTCGTGCAAAGCGTTCAAAAGCAATGTCGACCAACTCGCCCAAAGTTAACGATTCCGATCTCGTGTGACAGACATGATAGATTGCCTTGCTCGCCGTGCTCTGCATGACCCTGAAGACAGCATCCTTGACAAATTCGCCCGTCACGAAATAAAGCGGCGTTTCGGGATTTCCGGGGATGAGCGACAGCAGGCCGTAGTACAGCAGCTTCAGCGTGTTGTGAAACGCGTTGAATTGGGTCACGTGTCCGGTTTGGTCATCGGCGACAACGGTCGCCACGCGCAAGATGCGCCAGGGCAAGTAATCGAAATCGCGAATCAATTTCGCTTCTGCAGCGGCCTTCGACCTCTCGTAATGATTCGCAAACCCCACGTCTTCAAGTGGGACTTCGGAAATCACGCCTGTTTTGAGACCGGAAGCATACACAGTGCTCAGCACTCCCAAAGCTTCCAGCGAATCACATTGACTCGCAAACTTCAGCACCTTCTCGGCGCCCCGAATGTTCACGCTTTCGGCTGTGTCCGGGTCGACATTGAATTTGGTCACCGCCGCCGTATGGATAATCTTCCGGATTCGGCGCGGGTCGACGGAATCGAAAGGACGTTCCTTGACGAGATCTCCCGATTCATAGCTGATTCGAGCTTCGTATCGGCTGAATTGCTGCTCGAGCCGGTCGCGTTTAGCTTCAAACGCTTCCTGCGTCGCGGCCCGCACCCAGAGAACAACGGGCATATCCGTGAGTTCGAGGTAAGCGTGAGCCAGCCGCATACCGATGTAACCATCTGCTCCAGTGATCAAAATGTCTTTAGCGCGCATTGTCTTAAAAAGTGTTCAGGTCGGGCCACTGTTTCTGGTCGGGTCCGAACTCGTTGAGAAATGCAAAAATCCAGCGTTCGATTCCAAACGCTACACATCCCGAGAATGCTTCCTGTTCCTGCCGTTGGATTTGAAAAGCTTCGCCAAAGTAGTTGCGATGGAAGTTGACCGAGCCGATCGCCAAACCCGTTCTGAACACCATCTCCGTCTTCACCGGATCCAGCCTCTGCGCCAGGAATTTAGGATTCTTGGACGGATTGAAGAACGGATCCGTCGCGTTCACCCAGTTGACGGGAAGATGAATGCGCTCGAAGAATGCTTGGACTTTTTCGGTGTATCGACCGAGAAAGGCCTTCACTTCGTCGGAATTTCCAATACAGACAATCTCCCGCATCGAGAAATTCCACTGTCTCTGTAGCGGCAGGTAATGAGTTTCACGGCGGAAGCACGTCGCGCGCGTCGTTACATACCTTGGTTCCGCCAGCGCTTGGCCTTGAAACAGAATGTAAAAGTGATAGCACGCGGCCGGCGTGAGGACATTCCGAACCGGGTCCAGCGCCGTCAGGTGAACGCAGCCTTCCTGATCGAGCGGAGTACCTTCTGTGAAGCGCTTCAGATTGTCGTCGGCGGCATCCAGCGAGGCTGGAAACGTTACCAAGTGGGGAAACGATCGAAAATAATCCAGCTTCGCCAGTTCCCGGGCGGATATGAACGTCGGGAAAAAAAACTCGGCCGCCTGACACTCTGAAGCCCACTTCAGAAACATGTTGTCTATGCGGCGATACAATTCAAGCAGCGAACCGCTCAGTGCAGATTGGCCGCTCTCGTACCAACCGTAATCGGGCAAAACGCGCGGATCGAAAATCGCTTCGCTCGTGGACTCTGGAGCACTCTTTGACATGTCGCCTCCCTCGCTTCTCTCGTGCTAGGCCCTTGCGGGCTCGAAGAAATTCCGATAAATGGTATTGATGTCTCGAAACACACCGGGTTTGAGCATTTCGATGTCGATTGGGCTGTCGGACAACCTCTCGAGCATCAAAATCAGATCCGTCAGTTGGAGTGAAGAAATGATACGCCGTTCAATGATCGGCGTATCATCGTCGAGTTCTTCAGCACGGATCTTGCCGCTCGTTCTGACAATCCATTCACGCAAGGTTTGTCGAATTTCGCTTTCTGTTTTCATAATTGTGGCTGCTCCAGGAGAATGCCGTTTTCCATGAGGAAGCGAATGCACCCGGCTGAGACTTCTGCCCTATGCTTTCGAGTAGCCTGCATCTGGAGGGCCTGTTCCTGCACATCGAAAGCATCTTTAAGACCGGCATCCTTGTACGCGGCTGGGTTGTAATACTCCTTCCACGTTGCCTGCAGGTAGTTTTTGAGGTACTCCGATATTCGCTCGCGCGTGTCCATCGACCACACGTCCGAGTACCGCTCGTACATGTTCTTGACCAGTAGTCGTCCAAAGGCGAGATGCCTTGATTCGTCGCGATGATGAAGGAAATTGATCTGCCGGACTATTGGAGCGAGCCGCTCATCTTTCGCCATCCGTTTGTTGTAAACATCGACGATTTCCTCGAAGATGAGGACCTTTCCGAAAAACATAAAATCGTCTTCTCCTGGTTCGTACTCTCTGGTGAATACCATTTTTCTGTCCGGATAGACTTTGCCCGCATACCGCACGCAAAATCCACCGAAGTAAATCATGTGTTTGTTCTCTTCATCGAGGAAGTGATGGATATAAGGCGACACGAGGTCGTTACCTTTTCGGTAAAGCCGCTGGGCAAGCCCTTCGATGAGAGATTTCTCGCCATGGATATTCAGGCTGAAAAAATTGATTGCTTCGTAGAAGCTAAGTCGTTGCTGTTCGGCTGTGCTGAGGCCGTCATAGAACGGAGTTCCGTAGAGCGAAATCAGCTCCGGAGTCGTAGACCATTGCTCGGTGTCTATCTTCTCCGGCCACTCGAGGTACGAATATGGATTGATGTAATCCTTTATCGACGCGCTGCAAAGTTTTTCGACAGAAGCTTCAAATGTATTCATAGGTGCTCCTTTGATCAGGTCTTCTCAAGGATCACGCACTGCCAGTTCAGCCCGTAACCCGCCATGAACAGCAGTAGCCGTTCACCGGAGCGGATTCCACGTTCATCCATTAATGCGCGCAGGTTGATGATGTTGTCTCCGCTGATCAAATGCCCGACAGTTGACAGCGTCGAAAAGAACACACGTTCGTAATCGAACCGAAGAAGCCTCGCCAGAATCTGCCAAGCCTTTCGGTTCGTGTTCTGGGGCACAACCCAGGCGATGTCCTTCATATCCAAACCAGCCGCCGCGAGAGTCTCTTGGATGACCCTGTATGTGTAGTTGAAATAACTGCCCACCGTCTCGTCATCAGAAGCACGAGCCATTGACCCGTTCGTGATGGCGTGGCAAGCCAGGAGGCGAAACGCGCCCGGAGACGTGTGCACGATACAGGCGACCGCGCCATCGGAAATCAAGTTGTAGGCTTGTTCATAGAGAGCGCCTGGCGGAAAGCGGTCGGATGTGACGCACAGCACCCGCTGGATTTGGGGTTCGGATGTGAGCAGCATTCGCGCCAGGCGAAGAGAGCCCAGCACCCCGGTGCAAGCTTGCTGGTTCAGGCCGATGACAAAAGCTCGGTCCAGCGCAAAATCCGCTTGAAGGTGGCTGGCCGGGAAGTCCATCAGGTATTTCACATCACGAGTCTCTTTGAATTTGCTTTCGTCACCGATGTTTCCATTTAGAGGAAGACAGGTGGAATAAATAATGGCACCTGTACCCGGTAGATATTCCTTAATGTCCGATACAGCGCGCGAGGCCAGATCATAAGCCGTAGTTTGCGGCCGGCAGATATGGTGCTGCGTGAAACCTGCGTCGCGCAGATCCGCCGCCTTTGAAATGGTTAGACCGCTTTCAGACGCTTCCTCGACGGATCGTTTTTCGTCTCCTAACGCAAATGAAAGATGCTCAACGTACACTTCGCTCATAGTTATCGGCTATGCCGGATTGCAGCTTCGGCCAAAATCGCCCCGTCTCCTTGATATAACGTTGGTACTCGGTTCCGAATTCGGAACTCATCAGACGTTTTTCTTCCTTGCCCGCCGTAAAATTCAGCATGACGAGTGCGTAGAGGAAGAGGATAAGCGTCCCGGCTTGAGGCGAGAACAAGAACGCGCCGAAGAGCGCTAACAAAAACGCGGAATAGAACGGATGCCGGATTCGGCGGTACGGTCCGTGAGTCACAATCTGATGTGGCGCATCGTTCTTTTGATGCCACAGCGCGAGAGGGACCCGGTGTGTTCCCACCGTCAGGAAAATCAGGGCGATGGAACCCACGCTGAACGGTACCGCGGCCACAGCCGAGATATCATTCCAAGGTGATTGGTAGCCACTGATGTACGCCCAAACGAGAAGTGCGGCAGAAAGCACGTATGGAGCCGAAGTAAGACACCACATGAGATTGAAGCGGCCTTCCCTGAAAAAGAAGAACGGCAGCGCTCCAATCACTGCGAAATTGATCAGGTACAGAAAAAGGGTTCCTTTGTTCATACTGCTGTGCCTCGAGTAAACGTGCCGGTTTGTTGTCGCGCCTGCGGCGGTTCCGTCTGCCTCAGCCAGTCGAGCACCAATGCGCGCTTGATTTTGCGAGTGGATGTTTTTGGGAATTCTTGCAAACGAACAACAGTTTTGGAGGGCCGCTTGTAAGGGGCAAGCTGTTCGGCTAGCCGTTGCACCTCGTTTTGAACGACTTCGGCAATCGTGTGAGCATTTTTTCCACATCGATCAACCAAGGAGTCTGAAGGAACCACGACGGCGCACACGCTTTCCGTACCCTCTGACAATCGCTCCTGCGAGATCCTGCCGACGACGCACACTTCCTTGAAGAATTCGGTGTTGGCTATGACAACTTCCACCTCTTCCGGAGAGACTTTCTTGCCGCTTCCCAGAACGATGATGTTTTTAATGCGGCCGGTGATGTGAAGGAACCCGTCGTGGTCGAGCCTTCCGATATCGCCGGTGTGAAACCATCCTGCGTCGTCTACGACTTCTCTCGTCAAGTCGGCGCGTTTGTAATATCCGCGCATGACCGACGGTCCCCGGACCAAAATTTCGCCCTCAGCCGTAATGCGGATCTCCGTGCCCGGCAGCGGACGGCCCACGGATCCGATCCGGTTGTGTTCGAGAGTATTGATGGCCACCACTGGACTCGTCTCGGTCAAGCCGTAACCTTGAAGCACCGTGATGCCTAACGTTTCGAAAAACTCGGCCACCTCTACATCAAGCGGCGCGCCGCCACAGTCGAATTCGTGCAGCTTCCCACCGAATTTATGGTGTATTTCGCGAAACAGCAACCGTCGGACGGACTTGACAGGGATACGCTTCGCCACCTGAAAGACAGTCCAGAACATGCGCTCGCGCCGCGCCCCCGCATTGTGGATCTGCTTTTCGATGCTGCTCTTCAGCATCTTGAGAAACAGCGGCACAGTGATCATCCGCGTGACTTTCTTTTCCCGCATGATTTCGACGAGTTCATGCGGATAGAGAGTATTCGCGTAACAAATTCTTGCGCCGGAATACAACACACCCAGCAGCCCAACGGACAACTCGAACAGATGGTTGAGCGGCAGAATGGAAAGATATAGATCGTTAGAATTCGCCTTCACGATCTGTTCGAAACAGTTACACTGATGCAGCAAGTTTCTAAACGTGATCATCACGCCCTTCGGCGTTCCTGTCGTACCGGATGTGTAGACAATTAAGGCTGTCTCGTTCGAAGCACGGTCCCGAACCTCGTGATCCGCGACGGAGCGTAGAGTGTCAATCGATTGAATCTCCGGTCTCGCGGGATCGTGGTTGAGAAGTATGACCTTGTGGACGGACGTGCTTTGGCGCTGGAGCGCCACCGCAGTGTCATAATATGACGCCGAAGCGAAGATAAGTCCGGGTTCTGCATCAGCGAGGATTGTTGCCAATTCAGACTGTGTTAGTTTGACGTCGAGCGGAACGATAATGGCACCGCACCGAACCGACACCAAGAACGCGATGACCCATTCAGGCCTGGATTCCGAGAGGATGGCGATCCTGTCGCCCTCTTCGATGCCCTGCTCAATCAGATAGTCCGAAACCTGTTTAACTTTGGCGGTGATTTGTCCGTACGTCCAGTTCTGCCACTTGTGATTCTCCCAGTGATAAAGCGCCGTGACCGTGTCGTACTTTGTCCCTTTGTCATAGATCAGCGAGAGAATTCCTTCTCGAGAACTCCTATCCCAATCAACATTGGCCAGGCGGTCCATGCGTCTACAACCCCTTTTACCCATTCTCGATGACTTGACGGCAGGCGGCAGCATAGCAAATCTAGACTGTCCGCTAATACGAATTTCGTCGAATTCGGAATCGGTTAATGTGCTCACTCTGAAATCAATCATCATTGCGTGTCTCGCGCTGTCGTCGGAAACGCAACACGCATGCCAAACCGTCACCGCTCCTCAACCACTGAGCGTCTCCCGCGTAACCGGTTCAAGGATCGTAAATAATCTTTTGTTGTAGTGGGATTTTCAGCCTCGGCCTTCGAAGTGGCCGCCGCAACCCAAACAATCACAATTGATAGTCGAACAATCCGAATTGATAGTGCGGTTCGGAAAAGTGATCAGGGCAGGGGGAGTTTCGGTCCGGTCTTTTGATAAACCTGGAACAGCGTATCGAAGTATTTAGTGTACGATGCCGCAGCCGCCGCCGACTCTAGGATAAGGATGTTCTCGTCATTCAATTCGGCATTCTCCGAGAAGTTGTAACTTCCGGTAATCACCACCTTGTCGTCGATGATCATGACTTTGTTGTGCATGAAATTGTTGTTGTCGCTCTTCACGAAGGCGTGAGAGTTGGCCGCGACGAATCGCTTATCGCTTTCAAACCAGAATAATTTAGGACTCAATTTGCTCTTACCTTTAGGCGGCTTCACCACGTTTTTCATCATGTGGGGATCGAGGATTCCTTTGATATCGACTTTCTTTAGCGCGAGTAAGCTGGTGAGAATTCCGGGATCGCTTATGAGCATTGCCATGATGCGGACTTTCTTAGCGCCTTTCAGCCGTTTTTGAATTTCAGTCTCGATGTTCTCCCCTTCTGTGAATTGCGTCGAGAAGAACAGGGATAACTTCACATTTCCGACGGTGATCTTGGCAGGTCCTGCCGGAATGCCTTTTGTGTGGCTGATCGAGTGCCCAGGCGCACGAAGTTCACCGAAGGCCTTGGCATATATGCCCGCAGTCGCAGGCGAGTGGATCGTCAAATAATTGTTGTCCTGCAGAAGCAACCCACCCCTGGTGAAGTTACCCGAACCGGTCCAAACCGAAGCGCCGTCCCGCACGATGAATTTATCGTGCATCAGATGGGCGCCTTTGTCATGAATCGGGTGAGCAAACTGTTTCAAACCGGCATCGATGATCGCCTTCGCCGTGCCGATCTTGGGGTCGACCGTAGGGCTTGTACCGCCGGCCTTGCCGACAGCTCCACCGTCATAGAGGATAGTGAGTTGCACTTTGCTCGATATTTTCTTCAATGCCGCAAGGACATCCTTGTTCTTCAGATCATAGATCGCGACGTCGAGCGTGTGTTTCGCAGCCGAGATGAACTGGACGAGGTGTGAAACGATCTTTCCATCGACCTTTGCCCGATCGGAATAGTAGAAGAAATCGATGTGCTTAGTACTGAAGGTTGAGATTCCTGCCATGTGCAAACGGAAGAGTTTCTATTAAAATAAGACTAGGTTCGCCGCGAATTCCGCGTTGCCGTTTTGTTGGTGTGTTTGCGAAATCGGCGGCCTTTTCTGTCACCCTATTTCCGCTCATCGGCATCCAGTATCCCGTCTTCATCACGATCGATACCGATGCGGACTCCCGAACCGGGCGGGACACAGGTGAAGGTGATTTCTCCCTCATGTGCCCCGACCAGAGCGACGAGCTGGGAGAAGGTCATGGGGGAATCCCGAATGCTGTCAGGACGGAAAAATCCGGACCCCTGGTATAGGAAGCCCCGTCCATTCCGCTTGGCGACCACGTCACATTCTCCCTGCACGGCCCGAGCCAGAAAGAGCTGCACGCGCGATTCGGCCGCGGCCCGATTGCCGGCCGTTATCGTGACCTGTTGACCGACGATCGGAGCGAGGTTGCTGTCGAACGCCAACAGGAACTGCTCGACCTGACGCCGTTTCAGAAAACCGTCCGGCGTGACCGGGAAACCGCCGGGATTTCCGGGATCCAGTGGACCGAGTGTCCCCGGGGCCCGTTGCAGGAAGAGCAGACCGCTGTGGAAACGGTTCATCGTATCGGCGGAACCGTCGTGTAGGAAACCGAAGCCGCGGATCTGGTCCCCCGTGAATGCATTGTCGGCGCCCGTGAACGATTCGGGCAGGATAGCTGGAGTGCGGGCCATTCCGAACTTTCCGACCTTCTGATACATGTTTCGCAGGTGCGGAATCTTGAAAATCTGCGGTTCCGCTTCGAACGAGAAACGGCCGTCGGTTCCGAAGAAGCCGGGGCGCGTGACACCGAATTCGGCATTGCCCGACGGATTCAGCACATGGCAGCCGCTACAGGGGAGAAACGTGTCGGAAATCCCGCCGAAGAAGAAATCCTTTCCGGCCTGCTGATCCGGCGTGAGCGAGTTGTCGAGCCGCCGGATCGGATTTGGAGGATACGTGATCTGGAGCGCGAAATCGGCAAAGGCCTGCATCTGATCCGGCGGGAGTTGATCAATCCTCCCGTTCAGGCCCTGAAACGCGACGTTGAACTTCAGGAACGCTACATTTTCATCGAACGCGCCGGAGTTCGGCTGCGCGCTCGGCGTGGAGTTGTCGAGCCGGTCTCCGCGCCAGTGCATCGCTCCATGATTGTCCAATCCGCGCAGGCTCTGTGTCGTCATTGGTCCCTTCATCGGGCGGAAGTTGACGCTCACGGGCGAGCCGGCCTGTGCCGGAGTTACCGTGAAGATTCCGTTGTTCGCGATCTCCGAATTGTCCGGATCCCCCAGGTCCCACGCCAGCCCGTCGAAATCGCCGAAGATATGGCAGCTGGCGCAGGCGCTGTCGCCGCGGCTCGACGTGAACGCAGCGTCGTAAAGAAAAGGCCGGCCTTTGACCACGCTTTTGGGCTCGGGATTGAACATCGACATCTGGCGAAGCTCACGCCGCTTCCTCGTATCCACGATCGAAATGGAATTGTTGAACCGTGTCAGCACGTACAGACGATGGTGCTTCTCATCCAATGCGAGGCCACCCGGCCCACCTCCTGAAACGTGGATCTGGTCGGCTTCGTTCGGCACAAACGTGTCATTCTCGAGCTCCTGAGTACTGAAGACTCCGACCTTGCTCGAGCCGAAAGCGGCCACGTAGAGCGTGCTTCCGTCCGCCGAGATCACCATATCCGTCGGAAATGCGAGCGATCGCCGGTTGACGTCGTTCGGAATGGGCGCCAACGGCGCATCACGGTCGATATGCTTGTTCAGATGACGCGGCGAAACGCTGCCGCCGATCACGGTGATCCGGCTGTCGGCAAGGTTCCCGCGCACGGTCTTTTTGCCGAAATGCTGCAGGAACACGCCTGCGCCCTCAAAGCGCCGCTCATTGTGCGCCTCGGTATTCGATGCGTAGACGTGCCCATTTTTCGGATTGACGACCATGTTGAAAATTGTCGTGCCGACCCCCACAAAAGAATTTGTGGCTGTCGGCGGGTTCGCCAGGGCATTGATTTCGAAGACGTCCTTGTCCGGCAAAGAGAACTTCACCGACGAGTCCCAGACGCGGTCCAACTCGTCGATCCAGTGCGTGCCGTCGAACTTGACGATGAGACTCGTCGGGGGCTGGCGGATTCCCTGGAAATTCGCCTGTGGCTCGGGTAGATCTCCATTCGCGCTGACGATTTGCTCGAAGATTGTCGTCGTCCGGTTTCCCGAAAGAAATCCTGCGGCATACACGCGGCTTCCATCCGGCGTGACGGCTAGAGCGCGGGGCGTATCCGTGAAGAGTGTGATGATCGTCAACGGTGTGCCCTCGAGAGTATTTCCGAGATGATTCGCATCAAACACCCAGACGTCGGCGCGACCGATACCGGGTGTCGTGAGCTGCGGGTCGTACGGAACATTCTGGCCACGATGCGCCGTTGTGATGAACGCGCGGCTCCGCCCGGGACCCGCGAAGACGATGTCGCGCGGCTCGTCGCCAACCAGCAGCGTCCGGACCACCCGGCCCACGGGACGCACCGGACGCACGGGACCGCGGCCGTCAGTATCGTCGCCGGCTCCATCGTCGTCGGCCCGGCCGGCGATCTCCACGATGCTCACGCTGTCAGACAGTTGATTGACTACCCAGGCCTCGTCGTCGGAAACGGCGGCAACCGCGACGGGTTCCAGGCCCACGGAAACCGACCCACGATGGTGCAAGCCATCCTCCACTACTCGGAAAACCTCCAGCCGGTTGTCCGGTGTATTGGCTGCATACAACGTCCTTCCGCTTGGTGAAAGCGCCAGCGGCCGCACCGAACCCGATTCGAACAGAGTATACGAATGGCGATTGACCCTCTTCCCGGCGGGCGGCGAAGCCGCGGCCGGCACGATGAACTTCGACGCTACAATCATGGGAACAATCGCAGTCACCGTGCCCGCAACGACTTTCCACTTCCAGGTCATCCGACGCAACCTGTCCATAGTGTCACCTTACTGCTTGGGTTTTTTGTCGTCTCCGCCGCCGAAGAGGCCGCCGAAAAATTTGCCGACGCCCTGAATCACCTTGCCGACTCCTTTGCCGGCTTCGACGACACCGTTGCCGGCTTCGACGACACCGTCCTGAACGGCCTCGGAAAGGCGGAAACCGTGAAGAGGACAGAAGGAGTTGGGGGCGGTACCGGTGATGAAGGCTTCTTCGAACGTATTCTCACAGGAGGGATTCGCCAGGAGAAGGCTCTCGGCATCGATGCGGACAAACTCAATGCCCGGGGGAGCGGGGAAGTACGCCTTCGATAGATCTGGCGGATATAACTGTGTGGCCTTCATCATGAACTCCGTCCAGATCGGGAGCGCGGATCGAGCACCTTCAAGATTGAGATCCCGGTTATCGTCGTATCCGACCCACGCGATGGCGAGAAGATCTTTTGTGTACCCTGCGAACCATCCATCGCGTGAGGTACCGGTCTTGCCGGCTGCAGGCAATGTGAAACCGCGACCACGAACGCCGATGCCAGTGCCGGAGTTGATCACACCCTGCATCAGATATGTCATGAGGTAGACCAACTCTGGCCGCATCACTGGGACTGGTTCATATTTGTACGCTTTCACCGTCTTTCGATCCGCCGTCACCCGAACGAGAGCGTGCGGCTGCATCCGCCGGCCCTCATTAGCGAATACGGTGTATGCTCCGGCCATCTCAATCGGAGTAACTTCGAAGGCCCCAAGCGCCACCGAGGGGTAGCCCCGAATCTTCGCGTTTAAGCCCAGCCTCGTCGCCATCTTAGCAACCCGGTCATAACCCACGCGTTCGGCGATCTTGATGGTCGGCACGTTGAGTGAATGCTGCAGCGCTTCGCGTGCAGTGACCAGACCGCGATATTCTTGCTTATAATTGTTCGGCTCGTAGGTGCGGTCACCATCATAGACGAAGGTGGTTGGCTCATCCATGAATGTCGTAATTGGCGTGATGACGCCCTCACGCCGGAATGAATCAAACCGGGGATCGGCGGAGACGCTCTCCGGGTTCGTGCCTCCATTGCTGGAGGTTGTTTCGCCGGGGCCCGGCGCCGATTCATTTCGATCGAATGCGGTCTCGAAAGCCGTGGCATAGACGATAGGTTTGAAAATCGAGCCGGGCTGCCGCGAAGCCTGTGTAATGCGATTGAATTGACTGGCGCCGTAGTCACCACCGCCGACCATCGCCTTGATCTCGCCGGTGTGCGGATCGAGTGCGATCAGCGCCGCTTGCGGACCAGGCAACTCGTCGGATTCCTTAGTACGTTTCTTTTGCGCCGCGATCTGTGTCTCTACAAACTTCAAGCCATTCTGAACGGCTTCGACTGCCGCCCGTTGAAGAGCGGGATCCAATGAGGTGTACACGCGAAGGTTACTGCTGGTGACTTCATCCTCGGTAAAGTCTCTCAGCAATTCCTCATGGACGAAATCAACCAGGTATGGCGCATCACTCGCGTCAACCTTCAGAGGAGCTACTTTCAATTCAACGTTTTTCGCGGACTCATATTCATCGTTGGTGATGGAACCCGCCATTCGCATCGCCGCGAGAACTGCATTGCGCCGGCGTTTGGCTTCATCGGGATGCTTGACCGGAGAGAACCTGCCGTTAGGGCCGGGAATAATGCCCGCCAACGTCGCGGCCTCCGGCACTGTGATTCCCGCGAGATCTTTTCCAAAATAGGCAGCCGCCGCTTCACCGAAACCGTTAATGCTGAACGAGCCGCGCTGGCCCATGTAGACTTCGTTGGCATACATGGTGAGGATCTGCTGTTTTGTCAGCCGTTGCTCGAGCAGGAATGAAATGAAAACCTCCGTCACTTTGCGCCTGATGGACCGGTCCGGTGTCAGGAAGAAATTTCGGGCAAGCTGCTGTGTGATGGTGCTGGTGCCGCCGACGCGGGTCGAACCGCGGACGCTGTGAAGGAGCGCGCCCACGAGGCGAACCGGATCGATCCCCCAATGCGTAAAGAAACGCTGGTCCTCAGCGGCGATCAGAGCGTCGACGAGAACCTTAGGCAAGTCTTTGTACTCGACAAGACGGCGTTTCTCGCGAGTTTGATCGGAAAGATTCGTCACCAATTCGGCCGGAAGCCACGCTTCGTCAGCCTCGCCACCCGGAATCCTCACGATCCTCGTCAATGAGGTCTTTCCGAAATCGAGACGCAGCGCATCACCGATCTTCGGACGAACCGTGACTCTATTTCCGGTTACCTCGTAAGCGCCATCGTCATCACCAGAAGCCTTATCGGCCGGGTCAAATCCCGCTCGTTGAAGTCGCAGGACAATTTCGCCCAAAGCGAGTTTCTGGCCGGGATAGATCCGGTGAGGCGCAGCGTAAATCTGAGCAGTATTCTTGAAAATTTCGCCGCTGAGCCTTCGATCGATGATTCGCGAGTAGTAGTTGTAGTAATAGAGGACGATGGCTGACGTGCCGATGAAAAAGAACAGGAAAATCGAAAGCAGAATTTTGAAGAGCGGCGACCGGAAGAAATTCGAGAGTCGCGCCTTCCTTATACTCTGCGGCTTACGTTCCGCCATATGCGGAGTATAGCACCGTGCCACCAGCTCATTTCAGTATCTGTTCCCAGGATAAGATCATGTTTTCATAGCGGTTACGCATTCCGGCATCCTTGATGCCTGTCAAATTCGTGCGCATGTTGGCGACCGCGCCACGCACTGACGATTGGAGCATCTGGATGCCCACCTGCAAATCGGAAGCTACATTACTGTGGATGATCGATCGTACCTCATCGCAGATACGCAAGGCTTCGGCAGCCGACTTGGCTGTTCGTGCGGGGATCTCGGTGGCATGGATGAGTCCCTCTTGAATCGCTCGCTCACGCTCGGGTGAATCCTTCGCCAACTTATAGGCAGCCATCACACGTTCGTAGGCTTCGGAGTCTCGGTCCACCAATCGGAGGAGGTCCGAGCTGTGTCCCGAAAGACGGTCCAGAGCCTCGGCGTAACGTCCGGCATGCTGCTGGTAATTCTTTTTCTCTTTTGTGATTCGGATCGCCATTTGACCAAGTGCGGCTCCCAGTGCACCTGCGACAGCCGCCACGCTGCCTCCACCGGGTGTCGGCTCGGCCGAAGCCACGCGATCGACAAAACCGCGAAGCATGTCGGCCATACTGGACGTCTGGGCCGGCCCGTGCGACATCACTTCTGCAAGGCGATTCTCCAAAATCATTTCGGGGTTGAATTTTTCCACGCGCAGGTAGAATTCAAAAGCCTGCTCGATTGCTTTCTGAGGGATCAAGCCGATAATTTCGCTTCCAGCTATGCTCACGCCGTAGCGCTCCGCTTCCGTTCCTACCGTTTCATAAACGAGTTCTACGGGCGTCTGTTCGTAATCGGTAAGATTCATCGAAACCTGCGCCTGATTCCTGTCTTTGAGCAGAACCCCCATTGCCTTCACGAAAGGAAGTCCACCGCTTGAAAATCGAACGCGTTTTGCAATTTCCTTTGCAATCGAAACATCGGACGTGTTCAGGTTGATGTTGTAAGCGATCAGCGGCTTTCGAGCGCCAACGACTGTTGCGCCTGCCGTTGGGTGAAGCTTGGGCTCTCCGAAATCCGGATAGCGATCCGGATTGGTGGAAATCTCATTTCGAAGCGCTTCAAATTGCCCGCGACGGATGTTTTCAAGGTTCCTTCGCTCGGGACGCATAGCGGCCGCTTCATACAAGTAGACGGGAATTTTGAACCGGATCGAAATCTCGCGGCCGACTGTCTTTGCAATCTCCACGCAATCGTCTAGTGAAACACCGCGAATGGGCACGAACGGGATAACGTCAGCCGCACCGATGCGTGGGTGCTCTCCTCGATGCGTTGCGAGATCGATGTGCCGTATCGCAATTTCCACGCCCCGGATCACAGCCTCGCCGATGGTCTCGGGTGAGCCCACAAGGGTGACCACGGCGCGATTATGATCGGGATCCATTTCGCGTCCGAGAGGGTAGACGTGAGGAACCGAAGTCATCGCGTTGACGATCGCGTCGAGGACTTCGATTCTGCGCCCTTCACTGAAATTCGGAACACACTCAACAAGTGGATTCATTTGATTGAAGCTCTGGCGCCGCTTTGCGGCTTGCGCCACCGATGAAATTTAAACCCAGGGCTCGCGCCCTGGGCTAATGTCTTGACGCCGCTTCGCAGCTTCACGTGAGTCCGCCGCGCAGGGGCGTCAGAAAGTAGCCCAGCGTGTAAGCGCTGGGTTCGTGTTCGTCCATATCCCAGCGCGATTGCGGCTTCACTGTTTCCAGACCAACTCTCCTCGCTTAAGGGTCGCCACACAAAAGTTTACCGCTGCAAAGTACGGAATCTCGCGGTAATCCGCCAAATCGTAGACGGCGATATCGGCATCTTTGCCGGCTTCAATCGAACCCAGCCGATGCTCGCGCCGGACAGCGCAAGCACCGTTGATCGTGGCCGCAACAATTGCCTCCGCGGGGGTCATTTTCATTTGCGTACACGCGAGAGAAAGCACGAATTGCATATTCAGTGTCGGCGATGTTCCGGGATTGAAATCCGTGGCCAATGCGACCGCCGCACCGCTCTCGATGAGCTTACGAGCCGGCGCATAGTGACTGTGGCCGAGCATGAATAAAGTCGCCGGCAAGAGCGTTGCCACTACACTCGACTTTGCAATTCGCGAAATATCTGCGTCTGCGATCGCACCCAGATGATCGGCCGAAGTGGCGCCCACTTCCACCGCGAGCGCCGCGCCTCCCGACGATTCAAATTCATCCGCGTGCAACTTGATTCCCATCCCGAGCGATCGAGTTGCGGCAAAAATACGCCGGGCTTCGTTCGTATTGAAAGCTCCGGGCTCGACGAACACGTCGCAGAATTCCGCCAGCTTTCGCCGGTTGTCATGAAATTCCGGCGGTAATGCGTGAGCGCCGAGGTAGGTCGGCACAGCTTCTAACTTTTCAACGGACCGGATCGCTTCGAGTATTCGTATCTCCGTTTCCAGATTCAGCCCATATCCGCTCTTGGCTTCAATCGTCGTGGTACCGAATTCCAGAAACCGATTGGGAAACTGCACCCGAAGCGTGGGGGTCTCCCGAACAGTTTTCACCGTAGACAAAATGCCCCCGCCGCGAGCAAGGATATCCATGTACGGCGTCCCCTGAATTCGCCATTCGAATTCATCGGCACGCGTGCGGGAAAAGACCGCATGAGTATGCGAGTCGACGAAACCCGGCAGAACAATTTTGCCGGACGCGTCGAACTGGGGCGCACCCTTGTCGGGAAGCCGGTCGGTTGGTCCGGTCCACTGAATCACACCGCCGCGAATTTGAACACCGCCGTCGTGAATAATGTTGAGTTCCGACAGCTCGCGTCCGCGGCGCGCGCGCCCCGGTCCTGCGACCGTGACCAGTTGAGCGGCATGAATGATGTTTAGATCTTGATGCCTTTCCGCTTCGCGAATGCTCGAGCCTCCTCATATCCGGCATCGGCATGGCGCGCCACGCCAATGCCGGGATCGTTGGTGAGAACGCGGTTGAGCCGTTCGGTCATTTCGTTCGTGCCGTCGGCGACGATCACCTGGCCCGCATGCAAGGAGTAGCCGATTCCGACGCCGCCTCCGTGATGGAACGAAACCCAGCTCGCACCTGACGCCGTGTTGAGCAGTGCATTGAGTATGGGCCAATCGGCAATGGCATCGCTCCCGTCTTTCATCGCTTCCGTCTCCCTAAACGGAGAAGCCACCGACCCGCAATCCAAATGATCACGTCCGATGACGATCGGCGCTTCGATCGCACCGGTCTTCACCAGATGATTGATCCGTTCGCCAAACACCGCGCGCTCGCCGTATCCGAGCCAACAGATCCGAGCCGGCAATCCCTGGAAACGCACCTTCTGGCGTGCCAGACGAATCCAGCGGCTGAGAACCTCGTCCTCGGGAAAAAGCTCCAAAACAAGATCATCCGTGACCTGAATGTCACGCGGATTTCCCGACAGCGCCGCCCACCGGAAAGGACCGCGCCCTTCCGCAAACATTGGACGGATATAGGCGGGAATAAAGCCGGGGAAGTCGTAGGCGTTTTTCACACCACCTTCAAACGCGATGGTTCGGATATTGTTTCCGTAATCGAATGTCACCGAGCCGCGCTTTTGCATTTCGAGCAGCGCGTTAACGTGAATGGCAATCGATTCGATCGCGCGCTTAACATAGCTCTTTGGATCGGTTTCACGAAGTTGCGCGGCCTCCGCGGGCGACAATCCGCGCGGAATGTAACCATAGAGAGGATCGTGCGCGCTTGTCTGATCCGTAACAACATCGGGAATCCATCCGCGCCGAACCATTTCGGGAAGAATATCGGCGCAGTTTCCAAGCAGGCCAACCGATAACGGCCGGCGCTGATCGCGAGCCTCGGTAACAAGTTTCCACGCCTCGTCGAGCCGTTCGGTCATCGTATCCAGATAACCGGTTTCCATGCGGCGCCGGATTCGTGAAACATCGACTTCAATGCCCAGGAACGCGGCACCATTCATCGCGGCTGCTAGCGGTTGAGCGCCTCCCATGCCTCCGAGACCGCCGGTGACGAGGATCCGGCCCTCGAGTGAACTGCGGAAATGCTTGCGAGCGGCCGCCGCGAATGTTTCATATGTTCCTTGCACGATGCCTTGAGTGCCGATATAAATCCAGCTTCCCGCAGTCATCTGCCCGTACATCGTGAGTTGAAGTACTTCGAGGCGGTTGAATTCGTCGCGCGTCGCCCAGTGAGGTACCAGGTTCGCATTCGCAATCAGTACGCGAGGGGAATGAGGAAACGTTCGAAACGTTCCGACGGGCTTTCCCGACTGAATTAGTAACGTCTCGTCGTTTTCCAGGCTGCGCAATGCGCCGAGGATCGCGTGAAACGCGTCCCAGCTTCGCGCGGCGCGTCCCGAACCTCCGTAAACGATCAGTTTCCGGGGATTCTCGGCGACCTCTTCGTCGAGATTGTTCATTAGCATCCGCAGCGCGCCTTCCTGCTGCCACCCTTTGCAGGAAATCGCGGTGCCGCGCGCCGCCCGTACAGGTGTGTATTCAGACATCTTGTGCGAACCTCATGAAATCCACTTCGCTCATGACCCCAATCATCTGCTCAATGTCTTTTGAAAGGACGCGATCGACTGGAACATGCGAGATTCTTCTACGAATGTACTGATAGGCCGCTTCGACGGCGATTCCAGCCTTCAGCGGGCGCAGGTAATCGATGCCTTGCGCGGCGCATAAGAATTCGATGGCGATAATGCGTTCCAGATTCGCGACGACCTGCTTGAGTTTGAGGACCGCCCCCATGGCCATGGGAACGTGATCTTCTTTGTTACCCGATGTTGGAATCGAATCGACCGACGCGGGATGCGACAGAACTTTGTTTTCGCTCGCGAGTGCCGCCGCTGCTACCTGCGCGATCATGAAACCGGAATTCAACCCGGGATTATCGGCGAGAAACGGCGGTAAGTCCCCGTACTCCGGATTCAGCAAACGTTCGATTCGCCGTTCGGAAATATTCGACAGCGTGGCGAGCGACATCGTCATGAAATCAAAAGCAAGACCCAATGATTGTCCGTGAAAGTTGCCGCCGGACAGGACGTCTGGCGGGCTGGCGTCGCCGGCAAAGACGAGCGGATTGTCGGTGGCGCTATTCAATTCCACCGCGGTCACGTTCCTCACGTATTCCAGAGATTCGCGGACGGGTCCGTGGACTTGCGGAATACAACGCAGGCTGTAGGCGTCCTGTATGCGGCCGCAATCGATGTGCGACTGCCGGATCTCACTGTCGCGAAGAAATCGCGAGAGCCGTGCGGCGACTTCGACTTGACCACGGTGCGGTCTTGCCTGATGAATACGTGAGTCATAGGCAACGGGCGATCCCTTCAACGCTTCAAGTGACATGGCGCCGGCGAGATCCGACAGGTCGAGTAATTGCTTCGCGCGGCGCCACGAGATAATGCCCGCTGCCAGCGTCGCCTGAGTTCCGTTCAGAAGCGCGAGCCCTTCTTTTGCTTGAAGCTTCAGCGGCGCGATGCCGAGCCCGTCCAGCACTTCTCGCCCGGTAACCCTGGCGGAAGCGGTGAACACTTCGCCTTCACCAATGAGGACCAGGGCCAGATGTGCCAGCGGAGCGAGATCTCCGCTTGCGCCAACGCTGCCCCGGCAGGGAATCACAGGATATAAATGATGGTTGAGCAAATCGCAGAGTCGGTCCACAATCGCGGGTCGCACGCCGGATAGACCTTTTGCAAGTACGTTCGCCCGTAGAAGAATCAGGGCGCGAACTTCCTCTTCACTGAAAGGCTCGCCGATTCCGGATGCATGGCTGCGCACGAGATTGTGTTGGAGCTGGGAAATGTCGTCTGCGCCGATATGAACGTCGGAGAGCTTGCCGAAGCCGGTCGAGATGCCGTAGACCGGGCGGGCTTCCTTTACGATTGCGTCAACAACTGCGCGGGACCGTCCCATTTTTTGGATGGCGTCCGGGTGCAATCGGACAGGCCTGCGATCGAAAGCAACTTCATAAACGTTTTCAACCGTGAGACTCTCGCCGTCGATCAACAGCGGATCCATAGTAGTAATGATATAGCCAACTCCCCTCCTAAGTTAGGAGGGGTGCCGAGCGCAGCGAGGCGGGGTGGTTCCAAGGAGAACCACCCCGTCTTCGCTCACTTCTTTTGAGGCTTCGCCCTATTTCTTGAGGCTGCGCGCTATCGCGCTTGCGCTTCGCGCAGGCTCGCGCTTCGCGGTTCGCGAAGCCTCCCCTCCTAACTTAGAAGGGGAGCTTACAGCCTTGATTTCAGCAGCTCCCGGTACCGCTCGGGCAACGACCGCGGTTTGCCGTCCGCGCCAATCACGATGTGGACAGTTTGCCCTTCAGCCAGGAGAGTGTCACCGTTTTTGATGCGGTAAGAGAACTCGATTAGCCGGCTACTGACGCGGGACAACTCCGTTTCGACGAAAACCTCATCATCGTACCGGGCGGGTGCCAGATAACGGCAACTCGCTTCCGCGACGGTCAGATACGCTTGCTCTTCGCGCTCAAGGTCCCGATAGCTGAATCCGCATTCCCGGCAGAAGTCGCTGCGGCCTACTTCCATCCAAACGAGATAATTGGCGTAATACACCATGCCCATCTGATCGGTTTCGGCGTAGCGGACGCGGAAGCGGCTGCCACAGACGTACGGCATCAGGCGGTCTTGAGCACACGCGATGGCAGATCGCGCCCAAGCTCGCGGGCGATGAAATAAGAAGCACGCCGAACAAGGTCGAGCGAAACACCGGACTTGATGCCGAGGCGGTCCAAAAGATAAACGAGATCCTCCGTCGCGAGATTCCCCGAAGCTCCGGGGGCGTAGGGACAGCCACCAAGTCCGCCGGCCGAGCTGTCGAAAATCGTGAATCCCATTTGGAGAGCCTGGTAGACGTTGGCGATCGCCATTGCGTACGTGTCGTGGAAATGCATCGCGAGTTTATGCCCCGCAAATTTTTGGAGCAGATAACCACAGGTCGTTTCGACGTCACGCGGAGTCGCTGCACCGATCGTGTCTCCGATCGAGACCTCGTCAACGCCGAGTTGGAAGAGCGCGGCTGCGACATCGGAAACTTTTTCTTTGCTCACAGGACCCTCGTACGGGCATACGAAGCAGGTCGAGACATACCCTCGAACGGATATTCCTTCTTTTAACGCATGATCGACGACCGGCTTGAAAACATCAATGGATTCCTGAATGCCCATGTTGATGTTTTTCTTGTTGAACGTTTCCGATGCGGCCGTGAATACGGCAATGCGCCGAATTCCACTTTGAATCGCGCGTTCCAGGCCCCTCATGTTGGGGACGAGCGCCGAATACCTGACATTCGGAGCCGGTTCAAGTTGGCGGACCAATTCGTCCGCGTCGGCGAGCTGCGGCACGCGGTCCGGGTGCACAAAAGATGCAACCTCGATGTTCTGAAGCCCGGCCGCTCGAAGTAACTTAATGAATTCCGCTTTCTTGGCAGTCGCTACGATCGCCGATTCATTTTGAAGCCCATCGCGAGGCCCGACTTCGACGATCCGGACGGTCTTCGGCAAGGAGCTCATCCAATCATTCTATCAGCGATGACTACACCCCTTCTTCGCAGTGTTACGGCCCTGCTCGAATCGTCTGCCTGAACGACAGGTTGTTGATGTCGCGGAAACGCGGTGTGCCCGGAGGCAGCGAGGCCGGGATGAGGAAGGTGACATCGAAG
Source organism: Acidobacteriota bacterium (assembly GCA_003223875.1). Taxonomy (GTDB): domain Bacteria; phylum Acidobacteriota; class Terriglobia; order 20CM-2-55-15; family 20CM-2-55-15; genus 20CM-2-55-15. The sequence goes on from QHWY01000238.1 coordinate 35,841, forward strand.
GCATAGGCACGCGTAGGCGGACCGTATATCGTGTTGCAACATTTTTGCATGCTTGACTTCTGCCAAGCTAAGATTACGCCCATGAAACGAAAGCTAATTCGCTGGAGCAGCCTCCTGGTCGTAGTCGCAGGCTTGCCGGCGCTGTCGTCGGCGCAGAACAGCAGACGCTTGACGGTACCCGGCATCAACAACTTCTGGTTTGTGGACAAAACAGTATCGACGGGCGGTTCGATCACATCACGCGAGATGGCGATGCCGGCGTTGAAGAAACGCGGTATCAAGACCGTGATCGACCTCGCGGGCGGCGCTCAAGGTGACGCGGAACGTACAGCGACCGAAGCCGCCGGAATGAAGTATCTGGTCTTTGCGATCAACCCGATGACGCTCGACCCCGCGCCCATCGAGCCGTTTCTGAAGGCCGCCAGCGATCCGGCCAACTTTCCGGTTTTCATCCACTCGGGCGCCGGACACCGCGCAGGAATGGCGCTGATGATCAAGAGGGTCCTCATGGATGGGTGGACCATCGAGAAAGCGGGCATCGAGGCCGCCGCGTCGGGCCTCATCGACGACAACGCGATGGCGCCAGTCTGGTGGAAGTTCGCGCAAGACTACATCATGAGCCACAAGAAGTAGACCGCCGTTGTTCAGGACCGATTCAGCACACGTGACAGTGGGCAAAGCCGTCGCGTTCATGAGTCGATAACCATGATCACTTCGCCCATCTCCACGACTTGGCCGGGCTGGCAGCGAATCTCTGCGATGTGGCCGGCTTGAGGTGCGTAGAGCGCGGTTTCCATCTTCATGGATTCCATGATCGCGACTGTCTGTTTTTCCGAAACGGTATCGCCTACGGCAACCTCGATGCGGAGGAGTTTGCCGGGCATTAGGGCCTTGATTTCGTTTGCCCGCGTGGCGAGAGACGTCTCGGCGAGAGGAGACTTGCCGGCGCGTTGGAGATGATACGTGCGTCCATCGAGCCACACGGTATAGGAGTTGCCGGCCCGTATGACGTAAAAGCGAATGCGGCGGCCGGAGATTGCAATCGTATTGCGGTCGAGAAAGCAAAAGGGAATTGTCTGACCAGCGATGTGGAAAGTACCAGCGCCCTTCGATTCCTCGATGCGGACGGCGATTTCTTTGCCGGAGAGTTGCCAGTGAAGCTCGCGGGAAGTCATGAGTTTCGCCAGGAACCGGAAGTCCAGGCGTCGGAGAACGTCAAGCTTGAACCCTCACCCGCCTCTTCGCGGCTGCACTCTCCCAGAGGGAGAGGGAGGGATGCGGCAAGAATGGCTTCAACTGGAACGTCTGAGGGAAGCGAGAACAATTCGGGATGACGATCTAGAAACGCCGTGTCTAGTTTGCCCAAAGCGAAATCGCCGGTGCCGATGACACAGCGCAAGAATTCGATATTTGTGCGAACTCCAAGCAGCACGAAATCATCGAGAGCGCGCTTCATACGATCAATCGCAGATTCGCGAGTTGGCGCCCAAACGATCAGTTTTGCCAGCATCGGGTCGAAGTGGTAGCCCACGGAAGAGCCCCGCGTCACACCACTATCCAGCCGGATGCCAGGTCCCGCCGGTGGTTCATAAACTTCAATAGTGCCTGTCGAAGGCCGAAAATCCTCTTCCGGAACTTCTGCATAGACGCGGCACTCGATCGAATGTCCGGTTTGGCGAAGATCAGCCTGCGCATATGAGAGCTTTTCGCCGGAAGCGATCCGGACTTGTTCGCGGACCAGATCCAACCCTGTCGTCATCTCCGTTACCGGATGCTCGACCTGCAATCGCGTGTTCATCTCGAGGAAGTAGAAGCGGCCCACAGGATCAAGAATAAATTCGACCGTTCCCGCGCCGCGGTATTTGACGGCACGCGCAGCCGCCAATGCCGCAGCTCCCATTTGTGCGCGGAGTTCAGAAGTGACTGCCGTCGAGGGCGTTTCTTCAATGATCTTTTGATGCCGCCGTTGGATCGAACATTCGCGCTCGAAGACATGAACGTAGTTGCCGTGAGAGTCGCCAAGAATTTGAAACTCGATGTGTCTCGGCTGGCGAATGTATTTTTCGACAAACACCCGGCTATCGCCAAACGCAGCCGCGGCTTCCCGGGAAGCCGATGCCATCGCAGCCGCCAAATTTCGAGGACGTTCAACCAGGCGCATTCCTTTACCCCCACCCCCGCCCGTCGCTTTGACAAGCACCGGATATTCGGAATCCGGCGGTTCACCGTTCCACGTTGGAACGACGGGAACATGAGCCTCTTGCATCAGACGCTTGGATTCTAATTTGTCGCCCATTCCGCTAATCGTCTCCGCAGCCGGGCCGATAAAGATAATGCCGGCTTCGTCACAAGCAGCGGACAAGGCGGCGTTTTCCGAAAGAAAACCGTACCCAGGATGAATCGCGTCGGCCGCGGCATTTTTCGCAGCGCGGATGATCTGGGCCACGTCGAGGTAGCTGGCGATGAGATGCGCTTCCTTCGCCAAACGCTGGTGAAGCGCTCCTTCATCAACTGCAGTAAAGACCACTGCGGCTTCGATTCCCATTTCGCGGAGGGTATAAGAAATCCGGATGGCAATTTCGCCGCGGTTCGCGATCAGAACTTTGCGGATCATTAGGTCAATTATGTACGGCCAGCTTCAGTTAATCCGATTTGAAATGTGATTTACAATCTGAAATTATTTAGAATCAGTAGGCAGGTCACGGATCTGCCATTCGAAATTTAAGATTTGCGGGTCTGAAATTGCATAGTCCTCAAGCCAATCGTGCCGCCTTTGCAAGTATGGCGGTCTTTCTCATGATCAGCAGCCCCGGAATTATGCAGGGGCAAACTCCAGCCAGCGAAAGCGAGAAGGATCCAGTCGTTCTAACCGTGCTGGGTCCTGGGGCCCGGAGAGCTGATCGAATTGCCGCTTATCTCCGACGCGTTCAAATCGAAACCTTGCTAAAGACATTTGTGGACTCGGACGCGAACCGGGTGACGCGAGAACAATCTCGAAGAAAGCTTATTGAGGAAATCAAAAAACCGAAGGGCAAGGAACTGCTGTTGGAACTCATCAAGCAGCGAAGGGACCTGGAGGCGGCAGCGCTCACGGTGTTTGCGGAAGCACAGCCGGAGCTGTCTGAGGTTCAGCTCGTCCGTGAAGTGCTCTTCTCTTTAATCTTCAACGCCAGCGCCGGCGACATCGCCATCTCAGCCGCAGCCGGAATCATCCGACAGGCGCAGGAGGCTTATCTGTGGCGCGGGGTGGATTCGACGGTCGATACTGCGTCGTTAGGCCACGCCCTGATGGGGCGAATCCAGAGCAGTACGGAGCCACACTGGCGCGATGGTGTTTTGAAAAAGCTATATGATGAAGCATCATACCGCCGGAAACATGCAACCGATCCCAGTGAGGTAGACTTTTTTGAGGCCGTCCTGGCCGACCTTCACGATTATGCACCCCCGCCATCCTCAATTCATGAGGATCAGAGAGAGAAGGAGCTGCTCCCTACGACTGGCGGCACCGTCCGTGCCATCGTTGGCGCGGTTGCGATTGCGGGGATAGTTGGGCTCGGTGCTTGCGGCGTCGTCCTGCTCGTAAAGGGTGTGATGAATAAGCCGGATGGACCATCGACGCTGAACACGGAACAGACGTCAGATTCCAAACCACGAGAGAAACGCCAATCACTTGTGCCCCTTCTGACCGATGTTATGCCCGAAGAGATCAAAGGAAAGAGGGTGCTTGTGCGCGCTGATTTGAACTTTCTCGACGAGTGGGGAAAGCTTGTAAGCGATGCGTCTTTCGAGCATCTCCTCCCGACGCTTCGGCTTCTCGAATATCACGAAGCCAAAACGATTATTCTTCTTGGAACAGCGCAGCAGGCCTCCGAGGGCGTGAAGGAGATCTTTGATATGCAGCGAATTGGCGACGTGCTCGAAGAGCAGTTGAAGTTGCCCGTACTTACACTAAAGCATTGGAAGGGAGCCGATGCAGCAACCGGCGTGGAGCAGGCGCCGCCTGGCCATATTGTCCTTCTTGGAAATGTCGGGGCGGATCCCAGGGAAAAGGAAGAGAGCGAGAAGAAACGTCAAGCGCTTGCCAACGAGCTAGCGGCGCTAAAAATAGATCTGTACGTTAACGATGCGCCCCAGGCCTCCAAGCACGCCTACGCGTCAACGTTGGAGCTTGCCCAAAAGGTGCCCAAAGCGGTGGCAGGTCCGTTGCTGGGCGAGGTTATTTCGGGCCAGGGGACGTTTTCCAAGAAACAGCAAAAGTCCGCCATCAGCAAACTGCCGGGGGCCCAAGCGCTCCTCGGAGGCGCAAGAATCGTTCGCATGGGGACATTCTCCATGTGATTGCAACCTTCCCGAGAATGCGCTAAGGTCGAAGACCGTCCGAACGGCAGCGTATTCTTATTTATGTCGCAGGCTACTAGCGCGGAGGCTATCAAATGTGGGCAAAGTGTTTAACCGCCCATATCATTTTGACTCTTTTGTTCCTGACTGCTTGCCACAAACGCTCTCCAATCACGACTTCCACGTCCCCGGCAGTCGTAGCTGTTCCGGAACCGCCCGTCTTGGCTATTCCGCTGTCGCGCGTCGTACTTCTGCCGGAGCCGTCAGTTGTGGTTTCCCCGCCAGCCGCTCCAAGTCCGGCGATGGCTGCGCTCGAGCAAGCTGATCGCTGGTTCAAGGCCGGCGTTTACGACGAGGCTGCTCAAGCCTATGAGAAGTATCTGCGGCTCCAACCTACAGGCTGTCCGTGCGAACAGGAACTGTTTCGCCTGGGACTTTCCTACGTCTTGCGACGCCGTTCAAAGCCCGACTGGCAGCGGGCAACATCTGTGCTGAAACAGCTCGTTGCGGAGTATCCTCACAGTTCATTCACAGCGTCGGCTAGTCTTATCCTCGCTCTTCGCTCCGAACTCGATCGCCTCGCTCTTGACGCGGCTGTAAGTACGAAGCAGCGCGATGAGCAAATCCGCCAACTGAGTTCGGAACTCGATAGGTTGAAGAAAATAGACTCTGATCGCCGGAAGCGTCCCTGATCCGGTCAGCCGTACCGCGATAGCGCTTTCTGCCTGGCTAAGTATTCGTTCTCAGAATTGGTTTGAAGTAGTGGACGTGCGCGTGCGGATAGTCCTTCAACTTCGTATCGGTCGTCAAGAGCGTGAGCTTATGAACGCGGGCTGTTGCGACTATCAATTCGTCCGCAGGATCGCGGTTTGGAAATGCGGGCAAGTGCATGGCGTTGGCTACTACGTCCGGTGTGATCCCAAGCAGTTCGATATTGGCTGCCACGGCTTCGGCGAACCATCCGGGAAGATCTTTGGGAAGATAGAGTTTCCCAGATTGAACCTTCTTGCCGACTTCCCAAAGGCTGATCGCAGCGAGGCCGAACATTTCACGAGGAGCCTGCAACAGCCGAAGAGCGCTCTTTGGAATCGTTTGTGGTTCGTTGACGGCCCGTAACCAGACGCCAGTATCAAGCAAATGCCTCACTGTCCAGCATCCCATTCCGCATTGACGGGCTCGTCTATGTCTGGCGGTAGCGGATGTGGACTCGGACAAGCGCCAAGAAACGTCTTAGACTTCGGCTCGGGTATGACCCGAGCAAAGGGCTTGCCGCGCTTGAGAACCTGTACGACTTCGCCGGCCGCTAACCACTTGGAAATCCGATTGAACTCGTTTCGAAGATCGCGCACCGTAGCCGTTTTCATAGTGATACATATGTATCACACAATGGCATATAGAATCAAAGGGGTGGTGCCACGTTGGGTGTGGGAATCGCAGCAGTCACTTCGTGTCGGTGCGCTCGGGCTTCTCTGCCTTTTCGTTTTTCGCGATCCAGGGCGGTTTTTGGCGTTCGAGAAATGCCTGCATACCTGCCTGGCCTTCTTCGCTGGTGCGGGCTCGCGCGATGGCATCGGCAGCGAATTCAAGAGAGCTTTCAAGCGTGCGCGCGGCGACTCCGAAAATCAGTTCTTTGGCCGCGGCGATCGCTTCAGGAGCCGAAGTTAGGATTTGAGAAATTTTGGAATCGATGAGTGCATCGAGGGCGAGTTCGTGAGCCGCAACGTGCTGAACGAGCCCGATGTTCAATGCAACCGGAGCCAGGAACCGTTCGCCGGTAATGAAGAATTCACGTGCGCGCCCCGGCCCGACCCGCGCGATCACAAATGGGCCGATGATCGCGGGAATGATCCCGAGCTTCACTTCCGTGAATCCGA
>QHWY01000442.1 GCA_003223875.1 Acidobacteriota bacterium
TGATCGTGGGCGGATTGATCATGGTGAAATTACTGCCACTCGTCGCTGTGCCGGCGGGCGTTGTTACGCTAATGGGACCGGTCGTGGCCCCGGCGGGGACGGTGGCCTGGATTGCCGTTGCCGAGACCGTGAACGTCGCACCGATTCCGCTGAACCGCACAGCGGTCGCGCCGGTGAAGTTGTTGCCGCTGATCGTCACGCTGAATCCCACCGGGCCGCTTGCCGGCGTGAAACCGGTGATCGTAGGAGGATTCACAATTATCGCCTCGAAAGCGCCGAAGTCATAGCCCGCGCCTTGAGGTCTGGAGACCCCGTCGTAATCGTTCGTGACTTGCGCCAGAGTTGTTCCCTTATCGATGAGAGGAGAACCGGACTGAAGATGGAAATCCCCTGCGGCGAGATTGACGAATAGCGGGTTCACCATCCACAAGTCGCCGGGATAGGGGGATCCATTAGGCGCTTGCGCGTCGCTCTTTGAAACGGAATTGAAACCAATGTCAACATTAGACGCTCCCGAATCGACTCGGATATACGGCACGCTGCTGATCCCGCGATCGTACAAGGCGTTATTCTTGACGATCGCCCCTCGGATGTTTGCAGAGAGCCATACCGCATTTTCGGCCGGACCGTTCACGGCCGCCATCGTGTTATTGGCAATCGTCACGTTGGTCACCGTGCCGCCTGAGCCGGCGATCACGTCGGGATTGTAACCAGTGCCACGGCTGATAAAGACGTTATTGCGGATGATGATGTCGCCAACGGGCTGTATCGGAGCGTCAATCTCGAAGCCATGATGCTGGCTGGAATCTTTGTCGATGAGATTGCGTTCAAAAATGTAGTTTGTGGCCGGTCCCCAGGTCAAGAAGGCATTGGGATAGGGCGATTCCCCGGGAGAATCGCTAACCTTTAGATCGTGAATATAGTTTTTGCGGACCGTGTTTGCCGAACCAAAGAACCGAACGCCACTTGCGTCGATACCGTTGACGCTGCGCGTATGGCTGATGTCGTTGGAGGCAATCAGATTGCTGTTGCCACTAATGTATAGGCCGCACTCCACAGCATAAGCCACGCGATTGCCGCTGATGGTCGTGTTGCTGGCCGAAGACGTCAGGAAAATGCCTGCAGCCGTCGAATGATGGATATAGTTGTCCGAGATCTCATTGTGGTTACCCGAAATATAGACGCCGGAACCGTTGGTGCGATCGGTGGGAGAAGAACCCGGCGTGTTGGTAATCTCAAAACCATTGACCCGTACATAATCGGTCTGGATATTGAAGCCCTGCATCACCACGCTGCCCTGGGCCTGAAAGTTGAGCAATTTGCCTGCACTACCGGGGGTGAGCACTTGAACCCGCTCGTTATAGGTGCCGGCGTTGACGATGACCGTGTCGCCACCGTTGAGCGTGTTTGCGGCTTTTTGGATCGTTCGCCACGGCGCAGCCGACGTTCCCGGATTCGAATCGCTTCCCGTCGGCGCTACGTAGTAGGTAAAGCCACCCTGGGCAAAGCCGGAGGACAAGAATCCACAGACCGAGTTCGCGATCAGAAATAGTATTGTCCAGTAGAGCAGTCGCACCGGGCTTTGCACAAAAAATCCTGGGCGGTCATAGACGTCATAGACCGCCCCTACAGCTTGGGGTGCGCAACTGTAGGGGCGCTCTATGAGCGCCCACGATGTATTTTTTGTGCAAAGCCGTCGCACCGGGACGCGACAAAAACAGACGCCTGACCACACCGCCTTGTGTGCCATTCACGTGCCCCGTTGTAATAAGGAAACAGCGTCTCTCCGACAAGTGGCCCGGAGCCATTGTGGGCTGTCTTTAAGTTTCGTTCCCGTGCAAACCTGTTACCAATCGCGACAAGGTTTTGAATGTCATGTAGAATCATCAGGTTGACTCGCCATGAATCCGCGTGCACACGCATAGGTATGAACGATGATTCGCCTTGCTTGAATGTCGATTCCCAAAAACCTCTTGCGCATTCACAGGAAGCGCTGCCTTCCGCGGTTTGAGGCGTTGCCAATGCCCGACGTTTCCTCAAAAATTTTTCGGAAGTTGCTAGGCTACGCGATCCGCGACCCGGCGCCGGCTTCAACGCGTTTGTACCCGTTGGCAGCGTCGCCAAGGGCAAGGCTCTCGCCGAGACCGGCGGCAATGGTAAGACCGTCGAATGTGGGGTGTGCCACGGTGAAGGATTGAAAGGCCTGGGCAACGTTCCGCGCCTTGCCAACGTGCACCCGATATACCTGGT
>QHWY01000443.1 GCA_003223875.1 Acidobacteriota bacterium
AAACAAGACGATGAGCCCTCGGGGACCAGTGCGGGCCGTTGTGTTATCCTTCCGGCCATGGATGTCGAAAGAACCATCGAGTTCATCCTGAAAACTCAGGCCCAGACGGACCTCCGGATGGCTGGGATTACGAAGCTCCTCCAGCAGGGCATGCGGATACTCGCGAAACACGACGAGAGCATCGAGAAATTGACGAAGACCCAAGAGAGATTGACGAACGCCCAAGAAAGATTGACGAAGGCCCAAGAGAGATTGACGAGTTCGCAAGAAAGATTGACGAGTTCGCAAGAGAAATTGACGACGGCCCAAAAAGGAACGCAAACCAGCATTGAGGCACTGTCCCATATCGTTGCGGATCTCGGTCGGGCCCAAAAGCGAACAGAACTCAAGATGGCCGAACTGTCGGACGCTCAAAAGGCGACAGAGCGCACGTTAAAAACCTTTATTAGCAATTTGGGCCGCCGGAACAGCCGAAATAATCACAAGATCTGATTCCTCATCAGAACGACAATCTCAGTTGCAGTTCGAAACGTCGGTTATTGGCAGCCTCGGAAAATCCGGCAAAGCCTGCTCCGCCCGCGGGCTGATTCGCGCGTCCGAATAGCGGCGATGTGATGTTGCCAATAATGGGCCCGGGATTGGTGTGATTGAGGAGATTCACCATCTCCATTGTGATGCTCATAGTGTAAGGACGCAGCGCGTCCTTCCCCGCCGACTTGTGCCCGAGCTTCATAGCTTTCCCGACGTGCGCATTGAAGAAAATCGTCCCAGGACCGCGGCCGTAGTTCCGATGCAAGATTCTCTCGTCGAGCGTTGGATTGGGATCGAGCAAGCCGTAGACGGTTGGAATGATGTCTGCCTTCTTTGGATCGGTAGCAATACCTGGCCTTCCGTTGAATAGCGTCGTTCCATAAATGTCGCGGCCGGCGGTGATATCGAATGGCGCTCCGGATGCGATGTTTATAAGCGGACTAAATGTGATGTTCCATTTTGTATTGATCGATCCACCCAGGGTCATGCGGTGACGGATATCCGTTGAGGCCGGGCCGTATTCGCCCACCATGCTGTATGGATTCCCTGGAAAAGTGCCGATACCATCCGTATTGCTCATGGCATGGTTCAGCGAATACGTTCCCGTCAATGAGACATATTTGTTCGCGCGCGAGTTCACATTCACGATCAATTGGTGCTGGTTGTAGAGTCCCGATGATTCCATCAGGAAAAGCGCGCCAACCGGTCCAAGAGGATAAACACCGCTGCCAGGAACGCCTGGGTTGTAAGTTCCGGGCAACGGTGCGTTGATGTCCCGGGAGCGAAACATATGCAAGTAATGCGCGTTCCCGAAAGTGACGGCCATGGTTGTGTTGCGCGGGAGCTGCCGCTCGATGCTGATCATCGAGTAATAAAGGGCTGGTGCAACGAGATTCGGGCTCACCTGCTGGCGCACCTCGCTGGAGTGTGCCTGCTGGAGAGAAGAAACCGGCGGGAGTGAAGGGAAAAAGCCCGGATCTGTAATTGTGAATTGCTGCTGCCGGATGCCGTTATAACGAAGCGCTGTCATCGTATTAGCCAGCGGAAAACGGTCATAAAAGATTCCGAAGCCCGCACGCGCGACGGTCTTTGGCGCGAAGGCCCACGCCACGCCGATCCGAGGTGAGAGGTCATGGTGATGACGAATGTTGGTCTGCGCTTCGTAACGGAAGCCGAGACTCAGGGTCAGCGCCGGCTTGATTTTCCAGTCGTCTGCAACGAAACCTCCGAAATCGAACTGGCTTGCTGAAAGGTTCGGATTACCTGAAATGATGCTGAATTGGCTGGC
>QHWY01000444.1:0-2889 GCA_003223875.1 Acidobacteriota bacterium
TGCCCCTCGCGTACCGATATAAGAAACCTGCAACATTCGACCGCAACGGCGGCACCGCAGAAGGCCCGATAGCAAAGCGCGGCCGCCCCGCCCGGCTTTCGGTTCCGCACCCGACTGCATGAAGCTGTTGTCGGCCATCATCGCTTGATTGCGTTCATACTCCTCCCATGAAACATAGCCGAGGTGATGGTTCTGAATCAAGACCATCCATTCGCGTCGCGGCTTGAGATGACCAACGGTCTTCCGCGCACGTCCGTTCACGATGTGAGTTCGTGTTTTGGTGAGGATGGCGCGAATGTTGGAATAAACTGGCAACTTCCAAACCATCTTGCGCGCCCCAGGATCACGAGGGAACGCCGGTAAGCAGACTTTCTCCGCGGAAAACCATAGCAGAACCTTGCGGACACTACCCAACTCGGCCATCTTGCGGAAAACCAATTCAAGGGCCTGCTGCACGCGCCCATCGGGATCCTTCTCTATTTTTCCGCTTGACGTCCAACAGAAACCAACCGGAAGAAGGAACTGCAGTTCGCCGCGGAGAGCTTTTTGGCGGATTGCCTCCTCCGACCTCTGCCGCAACAAATTTAGTTCAAACTCACTCATCGTTCCCTTTAAGCACAGAACAGACAGCACCATATGTTGCACTCTGCGGATGTGCGGTGACGATTGTCGCTGAAGAGAGCCCCAACTGCGGCGAGTCGGGCCGCGTGCTCCGGGTGTTTTGGCGTCAACTCCTACCTTGGGTCTTGGTGCGACTGAACAGTGCGAGGACGGTAGCCATTCCGTGGTGTTGGACGAACCTACCCAAGGCACAGAATGGGGATCCCCCATCGAGCGCCAGCTCAGCGGTTCTGTTGTCGGTGTCCGCGCTGGAAGATTTGTTCCGTTTTGTTCGCGAGACCAAGCGTGTCCGGCGGGCAACTGACAAAACATTTTGATTATGAAATGTTTTATTATATTTCTTAAGAAAATAGCGCTTGTCGCTATGCAGTCGCGGTCTGCACGTATTCCAGGACTGTCCTTGGGACTGCGCCAAGCCAAAGCGGGCGTGACGTTGGCCATGGGACAACGACGGACCTCCGTGGCGAGTGTGACACAACCGACGTGCCGGGAAGGGTGGCGCCAGCTTCCTGACCCTCGACGAAGAAGGATAATCCCGCAAAAGAGTCTTGGCATGGAGTGGGCGGTCGCTGCCGGGGCTGAGGCCGTCGGGCAACGATCGCAGATCGAATTACCAGATGCCGAGGGTTTCTTTGCCGACCTGGTATTGCGCTTAGTGCGAGCGAGCCACCGGTCAGCGAGTCTGGCGGAACGTCATGGTCCGCCGGATCAACGGTTCTGCGGCAGCGTGTTCCAGGCAGCGCCAACCATTCCCACGAAACTCGCCTGGCCCGTCGAAAAGTCATTGGTCGGTGCCGAAGACACCCAACCCAACACCGATGGCGAGTCATTAGAAACCCTGCTGACGGAGTTAGCGCACCGTAACGCGCAGATTTTCGCGGTGGAGGCGAGATCCACATGACGACGACGAAGATCCAGAACACGCATCAGGAGCGCATGGCATACGTCTATGTGCGGCAATCGACACCGATACAAGTGATGGAAAACCGGGAAAGCACCGAGCGGCAATACCGTCTTCGGGACCGGGCCATCGAGTTGGGTTGGGCCCCCAGTCGGGTGGAAGTCATCGACGAAGATCAAGGCCGCACAGGGAGCATATCGGCCCACCGCACAGGATTCCAGCGATTGGTCTCTGCGGTGGGATTGGGTGGAGTAGGTATGGTGCTCATGTTGGAAGCCTCGCGCCTGGCGCGCAACAACAGTGACTGGCATCGATTGATTGAGATCTGTGGCATCAGCGGCACGCTGATTGCGGACGAGAGCGCGGTGTACAACCCGCGGGAGCCAAATGATCGATTGTTGCTCGGGGTAAAAGGGACGATTTCGGAAGCGGAACTATTCACTCTGCGCACGCGATTATACGAGGGGCGCTGGAATAAGGCGCGCAAGGGATTGTTGCAGTTCTCGTTGCCCGTGGGCTATGTACGCGGCGTGGACGGCAGTTGGGAACTGGATCCGCATACACAAGTGCGCGAGCGGCTGGCCTATGTCTTCGAGTTATTCCGTCGCCATGCGGTCGCTCGCCGGGTGGTTCGCGATCTGCGGCAGCAGGGGTTGGATCTGCCGACACGAGTAGTCCGCAAGGAGGGGTATGGCATGCTGACTTGGAAAATTCCCACCCTCAGCGCGGTCATGCGTATCCTGCACAATCCGGCCTACGCAGGGGCTTACGTGTTCGGCCGCTGGGACTACTCCGGGTCGCGTCGCTCACCGAAGAGCGGCAAAGTGTTGGCGCATCCGCTCGCCGTGGCACAATGGCCGGTGACCCTGCGGGAACATCATCCGTCGTACCTAGACTGGGGGGAATTCATGAAGAACCAGGAGCGCTTACGCCAGAACTGGAACCGCGGAGGCGGCCGAGGAGTAGAGCGGGAAGGCAATGCCCTGCTGCAGGGGATGGTCTACTGCGGCGTCTGTGGTCAGAGCATGAGTGTGCAGCACCGCGCTGAGACCGAAAAAAGATCGTCCGCCTACATCTGTCAGCGAGGTTATCAGTATGGTGAAACCGGGGTATGCCAGACGATGACCTCGCGTGCTGTGGATCCAGCCGTAGCTGAGGCGTTCTTGGAAGCAGCCTCTCCCACCAGCCTGCAGGTGGCCACCCGAGTGTTGGATCAGATCGAACAGGAGCTGGCAGCCCAACGACGACAGCGGGAGATACAACTGAAACAAGCGCGTTATGAGGCGCGGCTGGCACAGCGGCAGTATGATGCCGTGGATCCGGAAAACCGACTGGTCAGCGCCGAGTTGGAGAAGCGATGGAATGAG
>QHWY01000444.1:2907-3452 GCA_003223875.1 Acidobacteriota bacterium
TTAGAGCGTGTCGCGCAACTAGAAAAAGTACATGCCCAAGCAGAGCAGGAACACCACTGGCAACTCTCCACGGAGGAGCGGACAGAGATCGCCCGATTGTCGCGTGATCTGCCGGCGATCTGGAAAGCGGGAACCACGACCAACCAAGATCGAAAACGTCTACTGCGCATGGCGATTGAGTCCGTGCAACTCGATGGAGTCAGTATTTCCGGGCAAATCGAAGTGCAAATTCGATGGCGCTCCGGTACCGTTACCCGCCTCATGGTGAAGAGGCCTGTAATCGGATCATGGTCCCTGAAAACGCCACAGGAGGCTGTGGCCAAGATCCATAGCTTGGCGGAGAAGCACAGCTATAGCTACCATGAGATCGCGGAGAAGCTCAACAGAGAGGGCGTGCACACCGCCTTCGGTCGCACCTTCACCCATATGCACGTAGGCTACATCTGCCGCCGAGATGGGGTTACTCGAAAAAACCGGGAGGACAAGCCTAACCCCAACGGTGATTCAAATGGAATCAACGATCTTCAAGAAAGTTAAACTAGGGG
>QHWY01000445.1 GCA_003223875.1 Acidobacteriota bacterium
AAGGAAAATATATGCCCGCGAAATCAGGATTAGTGTTGTGGATTGCCGTTGCCGCCGGCCTTATGTCGACCGCAATGGTTGGAGCGCAAGACCGCCCGATTGTCCTCCGCGCAACGACGCTCATCGACGGCAAAGGCGGTGTGATGCGCAATGTAAATATCGTCGTTCAAGGGCAACGTATCACGCGGATTGACGCCGGCGCTCAGGGCACGACCTACGATTTGAAGGGACTCACGGTCATGCCGGGCTGGATCGATACCCACGTCCACATGGATGCTCATTTCGATCCGAACGGCAAAAGCCATAGTCCCGCGTCCGCTAAGGACGAAACCGCGCAACAGACCATGCTCTATGCCGTCGAGAACGCTTACAACGTGCTGATGGCAGGATTCACGACCGTACAAAGCGTCGGCGCGCCCCTGGATCGGGACCTACGAAACGCCATTGCGCGTGGAACGATTCCGGGTCCACGACTGCTGACATCATTGCGCCCTGTAGATGACACCACAGGTACTCCCGAACAAATTCGCGCATTCGTCCGCCAGGTTGTGGCAGAGGGAGCAGACCTGGTCAAAATTTTCGCGACCAAAAGCATCCGCGAAGGCGGCGGACCTACATTGACGCAGGCACAGGTTGATGCCGCCTGCGGTGAGGCAAGGTCGCTTGGCAAACGAGCCATCGTTCATGCTCAGGGTCCCGAAGGAGCCCGGGCCGCCGTTCTTGCCGGTTGCACCTCCGTCGAGCACGGGTACCGGCTGACCAACGAAGTACTCGATCTGATGGCGCAACATGGAACCTACTACGATCCCAATTTCGGCCTTTTGCTCCACAACTACATCGAGAATAAAGAGAAATTTCTGGGCGTCGGAAATTTCAACGCCCAGGGATTCGAATACATGGAGAAGGGCATACCGATTGGGATCGACACGTTCAAGCGCGCTCTGTCCCGGAAAATCAAGATCATTTTCGGAACCGACGTCGGAGCCGGCGGTCTTGGAAGAAATTTTGAGGAGTTCATCTATCGAGTTCGCGATGGCGGACAGCCGCCGATGGAGGCTATCATCTCCGCAACTTCGCGAGCAGCGGAGTCCATCCGCATGCAGGACAGAATCGGTACGCTTGCACCCGGCATGGAAGCCGACATCATCGCTGTAGACGGTAACCCCCTCGATGACGTTACCGCCTTCCGGCGCGTTGTCTTTGTTATGAAAGGTGGAAAGGTCTACAAGAATATCGCGCCGCGCTCCGGGACCAGCAATTAGCGCGGCCGTTTATTCACAGGCTGCGGGCGAGTTCCAGGTATCTGGAAAAGGCATTGGCCAACCGCATCTGCGCGGGCGTTCTGCACTCCGGTTCGAACAAGCGTGGATTCGCGACGAGTATACAAGCGCAGCGAGATCGTGACGTCGCGACGTTCAGGCGGTTCAAGCTGTATAGGAAGTCCATACCGCGGGGCGCTTCGTCAGCGGACGACGTTGCCAAGGAATAGATCACGATCGGCGCTTCCTGGCCTTGAAACTTGTCCACCGTGCCGATGCGGGCTCCGGGCAGCGCCTGCATCAAATCTGCGGCTTGAGCATTATAGGGAGTGACGATAAGAATATCTTCGAGTTCCAGAGGATGACTCTCCCCCGCAGAATCCGTCCAGCTCACTGCGCCGCTTTGCAGCGAACCGACAATACGGACGATGCGTGCGACTTCCTCGGGAGACGAATTTCGGTTGCCTTCGTGGACCGTTGGAGCGAACCACAATCCGCAATCGATCACCGGATGACCTTCGATGCGCTGTCGTTCCATACCCGGCCGCGGGCGCAGCCGGTTTTCGTAAGCTTGTTCGGATGTAAAACGGCATATGGCCGGATGAAGCCGCCATGTTTCTCCCAGGAAAAGGCCGAAATCCGGAGAAATCGTTTTTTCCCCTGCAAGGGCATGCTCCAGGGCCGACACACCTGTCCCTTCGGGATGACTTCCTTGCTGCGGCTGCTCGAGCTGCTGCGGATCGCCTACCAGCACCAGCGACTTTGCGCCTTGCGAAGCAGCAACAGCATTGGCGAGCGACAACTGTCCCGCTTCATCGATGAATAAAACATCAACGGCCTCGGCAAACTCTTCACGAGCCCACAGCCACGATGTCCCGCCAAGGAGACGTACCTCCCGCGCCTGAAGCGCGGATAAGGCAGCGCTGTTGCTCCTGGTCTCCTGAATACTGTTACTGTCTGTTCCGGAGAGAGCTGTCACTTTGTGGATGCCGCCTATCTCTTCTCCCTGCGCGGCGCCCGCGGCAACGACAGCATCGAGCAAATTTCGAATCACTTTGTGGCTGATTGCTGCAACACCAACAATCTTGCCTGCTCGGATTAAGTCCACGGCCATGCGAGCGGCCGTGTACGTTTTGCCGGCGCCCGGAGGACCTTGAATCGCCAGTACCGTGTGATCCAAGTGAAGCGCCAGGCGCCGGGCGGCAGATACGACATCGGATTCGATAGACCCAAGGCTGCCGCCGCCAGCCAGCCGCGGCGGCCTTCGAAGCAAAAGATCACGTGCGGCCCGATAGGGTCCCGCTCGATCCATTGAA
>QHWY01000446.1 GCA_003223875.1 Acidobacteriota bacterium
GACAAAAAAGGGAGTGTTCTGTTAGTGTGTTGCCGCTTTCGGGAGTGTCGCGATTGCATCCTTGGCCTGATTGACAAGGTCCATTAATTTCCAGCGCTCCAATGAAGTGAAATCGGACAACTTTCCAAAGTAGTTCAATGCTTCGTGGAAGGCTTTCTCAGCGTTATTACGGGAGAAATCACCACCAGCGACATTCCTCATCGAATACTTTGTATGTGCGACCTTGACGAACGTGAGGGCCAATTCGAGTTCAATTCTTATGAATTCCTTCGCCCTACATTCCAAACGGGCATCGCTAAGCTGCTTCCAAGAGCTCTTGTGTCGTCCATACATGATCTGTGATCCCGCTCTCCATTTGCTGGCGTGACCTTCAGCGTCCGATGAATCCGGTAGAAGTCGTAGAACGCAAAATGCGGGGCCAGCGCCGCCGCCGGTTTTCTATGGGCTCTCGCTGTCGTGCGCATTCAGCGTCGAGGTAGATGATAGCTGAAAGTCGCAGAACACCGTGTCACCCATCTCGACATCCGGAATTTCGATCACATAGTGATCCAATTCCGTAATGCCAGTTTCATGCCGTCTTACCGCGACGAGTGCCTATCTTTCCAGGATAGAAATCCGCCAGAATGCCAATTACCCGAACACGATCTCCGATCTTAAAGCGATGATTCACAATCCGAACCTCCGCGAAACAATGAAATCGTCGTCTCCCTGAGGGAGGATGAACGAAAAGCACAAGAAAGGCGACAACAGATTCGATTCCGGGCTTGGCGATGCTTACACGTTCGTCGGGATTGAGGCGGACACTAAACTCGTTCCATGTCTCAGGCGTGAAAGCTCAGAGAGGCTTTGCCGAACCGGAACATGTAGAAGCGGGCGTGGCAATCGCGACACCGGATGGGAATAAAAAGCAGGAGCATGGGCCAATCGTAAAAACGAAGATAGGAACGTCGGACATTCCTAGAGCGCAATTTGCGCAACTCAACGTTGATTCCTTCCGGGATGAGGCGGGACCGAAGCAGGGAACGCCGCGCCATTGAAAAGCTCGCCGATCGCACGAGGCTCAGATCGCCCTCCTACGACAGCAGCCTGATTCATGACGCTAAAGAATTCAGACTGTATCTCGGCCGACATCAAACCCCGCTCGCTTTGAGACGGGTTTTTTTCTGACGAAACATCTGGCCATTGTTCAAGCGATATCGTCGGCGTGGTTTCCTTCCGGCTTTCAGTTCGTCTTCCAGATAATCCGCCGCCTGTTTTATGGTTTCATCCAGTTCCTCTTTTGTAACCTTAGCCGGGTTCTCAGGCTCACACTTGATGACAATTCGGCCCTTTTTACCGCCGAATTCGCAATCAAAGATCACGCCTTTCGATGTTGAAACTCCGCTCTCTCCTTCGTACGGCGGCGTACCAACCAACGTTAAAACATACCCTTTGCCAGTTCTTCTCACCATAACAGCCTCCACAAGTGCAAGTTGCCGGGTCGCTTCGAAAGTGAAGAGATCCGATGAGTAAAATTTTTATGGAGCATGATCGAGATTTGACGGCAGTGCGACGCCCGCGTTTCAAATCCGCGACGTGATAAATAAACGGTGCCGAGTCCACGGACCATCATCGATCCCCCAATGGAAGAAGAGTTGAAAGAATGAGCGATGGAAACGAAGGGGGCTTCGTGATGGCTCATGAAGCGTTTACTCCAGAATCTCAAGCGTGAACCTTTTCTTCAGCTTCATTCCCGCTGCACTGAGGATAGTTCGGATCGATCTCGCTGTTCGCCCTTGCTTCCCGATTACCTTGCCGAGGTCGCTCTGAGCAACTCGTAATTCAAAAACGGTTGCCTGTTCTCCTTCAATGGGCCGAACGT
>QHWY01000447.1 GCA_003223875.1 Acidobacteriota bacterium
CCGTTCGGGAACCGATATGGTGACCGTGGCGGTCCGGCGTATTGACCTGAAAGCGCCAAAGGGACAGTCGCTGCTGGACTTCATCGATCGCGGCAAGATCATGATCTTGCCGAACACCGCCGGTTGCTACAACGTCGAGGAGGCCGTCCGCACGGCGCGGCTCGGCCGAGAGGCCGGTCTTTCGAATTGGGTAAAGCTGGAAGTGATCGGCGACGAGCGCACGCTGTTTCCCGATACCGCTGCGTTGGTCGAAGCGACGCGCGTTCTGGTGAAAGAGGGTTTCATCGTTCTGCCGTATACGAATGATGATCTTGTCGTGGCGCGCAAATTGATCGACGCCGGCGCGGCTGCGATCATGCCGTTGGGTGCTCCGATTGGATCAGGGATGGGCATCCAAAATATCGCGAATATTCGAATTCTGAGGGAAATGATCACGCGTGTCCCCCTCATCGTTGACGCCGGAGTGGGAACCGCTTCGGATGCAACCATCGCGATGGAACTCGGCGCCGACGGCGTCCTGATGAACACCGCAATCGCGGCAGCTAAAGATCCGGGCGCAATGGCCGAGGCCATGAATCACGCGATCCAGGCCGGGCGGCTGGCCTACAAGGCCGGAAGAATTCAGCGGAAGCTTTACGCGACGGCATCGTCGTCGATGGAAGGAAAAATTTAATTCCCCTCCTCGCAGAGAAGGGGAGGCGCGACGCCGCCGCGAAGCGCGAGCCCGACAGGGCGAAGCCTCAATTAGTAGTCAGTTCGGCGAAAAAATCGCCGGCCTGACCACCCCGTCTGCGCGAACTAAGGTTGCTTCGCGATATTTTTTTGATCGCGCATCCACCCCTCTTCTGCGAGCAGGGGAATGGGTTCTACCCATCGCGAGCGAATGTAGGAAAGCAGCATTCCGAGTAATGCGGTTCCTGCAGACCCCACAATCCCGACAAGCCAGATCCCGCGGTATTCTGCCAGCGCGTTTCCAGGTGCAGAACTGAGAGCGATACCAAGATAACCACTCACCAAGAGGGCGGATGCGCCCGAGAATTGCGCGAACGTATTCAGGAAGCCCATCACAGATGAGGTCCTCTGAGATCCGAACGCCTCCGACACGGCTGTTGTGACCAGCGGATACATGTTGATCGAGATTCCCATCAGGAAGGCAATGGTGCCCAGCACGAAGGTCGAACGAATTCCGAGCGGCATCAGTTGAAAGAGAACTGCGGTCAGTAGAAGAAAACCAATGGCGAGCGAATTTCGGGAAATTCCTTTCGTCAACAACCGGTCCGAGATGAAACCGATAAGTGGCACGCCCACGATGCGGCCTGCCAAATACAATGTGCTCAACACACCGGCTGCGATGACCGCTCTTGCAAGCGGCATCCCTCTGCTGATGTAGATGTCGGCGGCGTAAATCGGAAGCCAGGGCGGGAGAATTCGAATCGAGATGATCGACCCCGAGTACACCAGAATGAAGCACCAAAGCTGCGCATTTTTGGCCAACGACCAATCGAACGGTTTACGTTCCGTCGCCTGTTGGCCGGTCGGAGCCGATCGCAGAAACACAACGCACGCAATTGCCACAGCCGCAATGATCGCTGCCAGGATCTCTGTCGACTGACGCCAGCCGGATGCGACGTTCACGGCGAGGTAGGGAACAATCAGGTTTGCCGTTCCTTCACCGGCTGTTGCTCCGACGGCGGCGAAAACGCTCTGACCAAAACCTCTTTCTTTCGGCGAGAACCACCGCGCGAGCGCGCCCGCCATGACCACGTAGACTGCGGCCGCTGCGACGCCATTAGCCGCGCGCCAGAACAGAAGCTGGTTAACGCTGCTGCTGCTGGCAAATCCCCAGAGGGTCGCTCCGGTCAAAAGGACACCAATCCCGACGGCCCTCCGGCTTCCCCATCGGTCGGAAGCGATGCCCCACGGCAGTTGCGACAACGCGTATGAGTACAAAAAGACCGAGCCCAACAGTCCGATGGCTCCTTTGTCGAGGCCAAAATCGGCCGACACGAATTTCGCGATGCCTTGGAAATTACTCCGGGCAAAGTAGCTGGTCGTATATGCCAGCATTCCGAAAATAAGAATGATCCAACGATAGGTCATGGAAGTTGGGGAATGATACCTTAGGAACGGCGGCCGCGCGCTTCAAAATCTTCAGATTTTGGAGGGTCCAGCGTAAGGTCCAGGGCGAGCCACAATACCTTCGAGTAACGCACGAACCAGACGCCGAACACAATGGCCACAACGATCATCGTTCCCAGAGTGACTGCGGCATTCTCGATTCCGAAGACGTAACGCATGAGAGGCCAAGACCCGAGCGATACCAGGACCGTGACCGCGTAGCCGATCGCCACATGGGGCAGGAAGTACCCGCTCTCGCGCATGAAGAAATAACCGCAGCTGGCGCAGCGTTCGGGACTATCGAAGTAGCCGCGGAACAACTTGCCCTTACCGCATATTGGACATCGCAATCGGAG
>QHWY01000448.1 GCA_003223875.1 Acidobacteriota bacterium
CACCTGTACTGATACTAGTTGACTGTAACAACCATTTACAGCCTATAATCGCGTCCATGAGAGACGCCATCACGTTGTCGAATTCGGAGCTTATGGAACTGACGCGACGAGCCGATAGCCGGAACGGATCGGGCGGAAGAGGCCCGACGGGCGCGGCTGATCTTGCTGCTGGCCGAGGGCCGTACGTGGGATGAAGTGTCCGAGCGCATCGACTGCAGCCGGGGTTTTGTGGCCAGCTGGAGCAAACGATTTACCGAGCAGCGCATCGCGGGACTCTACAGCCGGCATTTGGGACAAGTCGCCACCGTGCTCACCCCGGAACTGGAGGCACGGATTCTCGAGGCGACCCGGCGTGCGCCGACCGGTGGAGCAACCCACTGGAGCACGCGCAAACTCGGAGCGCATTTGGACGTCAGCCACATGATGGTGGCACGGGTGTGGCGTAAGCACGGACTCAAACCGCATCGCATCGAGCGCTACATGGCCTCGAACGATCCGGATTTTGAGAAGAAGGCCGCCGACATTATTGGGTTGTATCTGAACCCTCCGGCACATGCCGCGGTGTTCAGCGTGGATGAAAAGACCGCCATCCAGGCCCTGGATCGCAAAGATCCGGTTCTGCCGCTGTCCCCGGGACGCGCCGAACGGCACGGCTTTGAGTACTTTCGTCACGGCACCTTGTCGTTGTACGCCGCCTTCAACACCAAGACCGGCAAGGTGCTCGGCAAAACGGCTGCGCGGCACACCTCGGCCGAGTTCGCCGCGTTCCTCACAGACATTGTGATCGATCAGCCCCGCGGCAAAGAGATCCATGTGATCGCCGACAACCTCTCTGCTCACAAGAGCCGGCCGGTCACGGATTTCCTGGCGGTGCATCCCAAGGTTCACTTGCACTTCACTCCGACCTACTCTTC
>QHWY01000458.1 GCA_003223875.1 Acidobacteriota bacterium
GATTGTCCTCGCCATAGCGGACGACATCCATCCAGTGCCGCGCCCAACGCTCTCCATAATGTGGAGAGGCGAGCAGCCGCTCAATGAGATCTTCATAGGCTGTACTCGCAGAATCGTTTTCGAACGCCTTTACTTCTTCATACGTAGGTTTGTAGCCGAGAAGATCGATGTAGGCGCGCTGAATCAGAGTGCGCCGATCGGCGGGTGGCGAAGGATCTAATTTCTTTTCCTCGAGTCTCGAAAGGACGAATGCGTCAATCGGCTTCTTGATCCACTGAACGTTGACGATCTTCGGCGCCGCGTGTTCTTTGACGGGCTGGAACGCCCACCACTTCCGTCCCTCTTCGATGGGCATGCCTCTTAAAGCTGCGGAGGGCTGATCCGACGCAATCGGGGCCGAGGTGGCCAGCTCCGGAGCACCGGCCGCGATCCAACGTTCGAAATCCGCAATGACGGAATCGGCCAGCTTGCCGGAAGGCGGCATCTGAAGTTCCGAATCGTCATAACTCAATGCCTTGAGCAGCCGGCTCTCCGCGGGTTTGCCTGGGACGATGGCCGGCCCCCTCACGCCGCCTCTCAAAAGGCCTGCTTTGGTATCCAGTGTCAGGCCGCTTCTGGGCGAAGTGAGCTTCGACGAGTGACAGCCGTAACATTTCGTCATCAGCACCGGCCGGATTTTTGCCTCGAAAAACGATTCATCTACAGCTTGTGCTGAAAACATGAAACTCGCGAGGCTAAGAAGCAGGAAATGTATCGTCATGATCAAAGATTCATCCGATAGAACTTCAGTTGTGAGAAGTGAGCTTCATTTTCTTGAGAGATGAAACCGATTCTTCCCGTCGCCTTGTAGTAAAAGAAGGACTGCATGAGCATATCGTCGATGTAGAGCTCCATCTGTCCGCCTCTCAACCAGAGCCTGAAACTATGGTCTTTTCCATTGTCCAGGCCGGTTACAGTCGCGCTGTTCCTTCCAGTCACGTCCACAGTTTCAAAATTGAAACTCGTATCGGTTCGAACTCGGCCGATCTTGGTTTCACGCCACTGTGGCTCTCCAAGCTCCAACATGACAGCTGTGCCTGTGTTCTTCTCAGACCCTTCAATGTAAAAACCCGCGTACGTCTTCCGCGCATCATTCCAGGGTTTGGTTAGAGTGTTGGCGCGGATTTGTCCTTCGACGATGACGCCCTGATCCAAATCGAATCGTTGATTGAGAACGACGACAGCCTTGCGTGTCTTATCACTCTCGAGCCAAGGAATCCCGCGCCAGCTTTTATCGGTGTGGACGGTGACAGAATCTTTTGTTGCGGCAACTCGCACGATGGGATTCGATTCGGTCTGTCCCGGCGGAAATGTGACGACGTTCTGTGATGCATCTGCGAGAACTTCGGATCCTTTCGCGAGGTCGTTTTGCTTCCAGTAACCCAGCCGCAAATGGCCCTGGGCATCAACGACCGCTTTTCGCATCGGCAAAAACCAGGTTCCCTGACCGTCCGTGCCGGAACTGGATCGGAACGTAAACGGATCGCTGACTAAATCCTCAGGGCTGTCCTTCACGAAGCATGCGAGGACGTGGATGTAGTAGTTCCCGTCGATGCCGGACGTTCCGGTTAATCGATAGGCGTCCATGTCTGGACGAAACGGACCCGTGAGAGAATCCGCCACATAGGTGTACACGCCGTATCCGTAGAAACCGAAATGATTCACGTTTCCGCCGAGCAGGTAGTACTTATTGCCGAGCTTCTTAATGCCGCCGATCTCAAGGGTTGGAATGCGGAAGTCGGAGATCATTTCCGGCGCCTTAACCGGCTTGAAATGGATACCGTCGGCCGATTCCATCATTCCGAAGCCGCCGTGGTCGATCGGGTCTGCAACTACATAACCCCAATATCCATCGCTGAGCCTCGCATCATTTTTCGGAACGACGTACATGTGGTCCCACCGGCCATCGGACCGATAGAAATTCGGATCAATAGGAACTTCGTAAAGGTAAGTCCAATGAATGAGGTCTTTCGATTCGTAAAACCGAAGTAGATTGTTATTGGTCGCCTGATCGGTGAACGCGCCGTGATTCAGGATGTAGCGATCGCCGACCTTGTGAATGTACTGCTTCCAGACGCGATTGTTCTTGAACCCTTGCGACTTGAGAACCACGCCGAAATCTTTCCAGTGGACTCCGTCATCGGAGGTGGCCAACCAGACACCGTCGCCTCCATACATCGTGTACATGTAATAGCGATTGTTCGCGTAAATGACGGTCGGATCCCAAAAAGAACCAAGGCTGGGCTGGTAAAGAAATCCTTTCTTCGGCGAGACCTGTGCGAGAGAAACGCACGCAATAGTGATGAGGACGAAGGACAGCAGTGTGTTCCGTATTGCTGTTGCCATAACAACCTTCTACTTGCGTCCGAGACGCCGATCAAAAAATTTCACGATAATGTCATAGCAGTCGCGGGATTCCGGCACGTCGGGATTGTAGAAGAACCCATGAAACAAGCCGTGCCATACGTGCAGTTCTGCTTCGACTCCGTGCTTCACAAGTTGATTGTGTGTATAAATTGCCCCACTCATTTCGAACCCGCGCGTCGCAGTGATGATCAGCGTC
>QHWY01000453.1:0-2521 GCA_003223875.1 Acidobacteriota bacterium
CTCTTGGACATATCGATCGGCTTGACGAGAAAGAAACTGGCAATGTACTCGACTCGGCCGTTCGCATTGCGAGGCGCCAGTTTGATATCGGTGATGATGGCGTTGTGTGGATCGTTGGGGTCGAGCTCACCGAAGGCCCGTCCGGCCAGCGTTTCATACTGGCCGGCTGGCCCGAAAGATTGCCCGTTAAAGGCAGGCGAAACTTTTTTATCGATCACAATCTTTTTGACGTGAGCATGGACGGGAGCAACCCACAACGAAAAAGTTAGAACGAGCGCAACAATTCGCGCGTTAGGTAAAGACATGACCTCCTCCTTGTCGAGTACGTGAGGGGATTATACAACGCATTCCCCTCCTCGCAGAGGAGGGGTGGCTGCGCCGAGCAAAGCGAGGGCGCAGACGGGGTGGTCAGACCGGGAGAAACATTTGAGCCGAACTGACCACCCCGTCGCGTCAGCCTGCGGCTGTCGCGCCACCCCTCCTCTGCGAGGAGGGGAATACGCTCGTTTCGAGTTATAATTCGCCCAATTCTATGGCGATGACAATCGGTTGGATATTTAAGGCTGTCGCGCTGATATTGTTCATCGCGGCGATCGTCTTGGGCCAGAATGCCACCACCTCCCGAACCGCAGACCTGACTCCTGCTGCTCTTCCTTATATAGATGCACACACCCACATCTATCAGCTCGATCCGGAAGGCGCCGTGACGCTCATCTTGAGCGCGATGGAGCGGCTGAATGGCGCAAAAGCCTTCATTCAAACCGAGCCCTACGGGCCCGACAATCCAACCCGTTGGGACGCGGAGCTGATTTTGCCCGCGGTGAAGAAGCATCCGGACAAGCTAGCTGTTTTGGGCGGCGGCGGGACGCTGAACCCGATGATTCTCGAAGCTTATCGGACGGGCAACGCCGGCCCGGAAGCACGGAAGAAATTTCGCGCGCGAGCCGAAGAGCTGCTGAAACAAGGAGTCGTCGGTTTCGGTGAGCTGTCGATCGAACATCTTTCCTTGCCGCAGTCACCCGTGAAGGACTACGAATACGCGCCTGCGGACAGCCCAATGATGCTGCTTCTGGCCGATATTGCGGCCGAGCACGATGTTCCCATCGACCTGCACATGGAAGCACTGCCGCAGACCATTCCGACGCCGAAGGAATACGGTCCGCCCAATCCGCCGGAGCTTCACGGAAACATTCCGGCATTCGAAAGGCTCCTTGCTCACAACCGGCGCGCCAAAATCATTTGGGCGCACGCGGGCTCGGACAATATCGGGTATCGCACACCCGAGCTTTCTCGCCGTTTGCTTCAGGCGCATCCGAATCTATACATGGAGATCAAGTTCGATCCCGGTTTCCCAGGCAAGGATCCGCCGATTGTCGACGGCAAGCTGAAGCCCGAATGGCTCAAGCTCTATACCGATTTTCCGGACCGCTTCATTATCGGCAGCGATCAGCACTTCGATCCGCCGGCAACAGCGCCTTTGGCGCGCGCGCAGCAGAATGCGCTTCTGCTGAATCAGCTTCCGCCTGACGTGAGGAAAAAGATCGCGATAGAGAATGCGCTTCGAATCTACGGCCGCTGATCGAAGGCGACCAACGGAGGACTAAAGATGAAAACGAATCTTCTCATCAAAGCCGGAATGGTAATGCTCTCAATCGCAGCCGTGGCCATCCTTGTGACCGCTGTCCAGGCGCAAACGGCTGCGCCGCGATATGAGCCCGATATTTCCTGGCCGAAGCCGTTGCCCGATCGCTGGGTGCTCGGAGGATTGGGCGGTGTCTGTGTTGATGCTCAGGACCATGTCTTCATTCTCAATCGGCAGGATGTCATCGAAGGCGACTTGAATGGCGGCAAACTGGCTCCTCCGATTATTGAATTCGATCCGGCAGGGAATGTCGTCAATTCCTGGGGCGATCCGAAGCTTCTCGATCCGCGGCTGCATTCGTGCCGCGTGGATAAGGACAACAATATCTGGATCGCGAGTGCGCCCTCCGGGATGATTCAGAAATATACGCACGACGGTAGCAAGATGCTGCTTCAGATCGGCAAGAAGGGTGTTGTCGATTCCTCCGACGGCACGATTAAAGGAAAACCTCTCAATTCCGATGCGGCGATTTTCTTCATGCCGTCGAGCATTTTCGTCGATCCGCAAAATGGCGATATCTACGTATCTGACGGCGAGGGCCGAGACAGCAATCGCCGAGTTGCTGTTCTCGATCGCACGGGCAAGTTCCTGCGTCAGTGGCAGCCGGACGGTATGGCCACCGTACATTGCTTGTCGATGGCGAAGGATGGGCAGGTCTATGTCTGCAATCGCGAGGGGGCACGGATACAGATCTACGACAAGATGGGCAATTTCAAGAAGAACATCGAAGTGCCCTGGACACCGGTCACTCCGCCGAAAGATGGCAAGTTGACCCAAAGTGGCGGCTCGGCTGTCGCACTCGATTTTTCACATGACCCGAATCAGCGGAGTGACCGGTGTCCAGGGCACTTCGATGTTCTTCTTGAAATTGCCCATCTT
>QHWY01000453.1:2620-2925 GCA_003223875.1 Acidobacteriota bacterium
TTCGAAGGACAACGTCTATATCGCCGAGAACCGCGGACGACGCGTTCACAAGTTCAAGGTTGTGAATCCTTAGTCTTGGGGACATTCCCCTCCTCGCAGAGGAGGGGTGGCGCGACAGCTTAATAGAAGCTGGCGCGCCACCCCGTCTGCGCCTTCGCTGCGCTCGGCGCATCCACGCCTCCTCTGCAAGGAGGGGCTTTGCACAAAAAATCCTGGGCGGTCATAGACTGCCCCTACAGCTTGGGGTGCGCAACTGTAGGGGCGCTCTATGAGCGCCCACGATGTATTTTTTGTGCAAAGCCGCA
>QHWY01000454.1 GCA_003223875.1 Acidobacteriota bacterium
GGCGCAGCCGCTTTGACGGCCGTGACGGGATTCAACGAGTCTGTCCGGTACACGTTGCTGGGAGAAGCGCGCAGCCTGATGGCCGCAGACATCGCGCTGCGAATGCCGGTTGAGCCTTCCGCAAAGGAAATAGAGTTTCTCGATGGGCTGAAGTCACGTGGAATCGACTCGACACGCGTTACCGAAACCGTGTCGATGGCATCGGCGGGCCAGGGTCCGCCAGTTCTGGTTTCCGTCAAGGGCGCGGACCTCGCGCGGTATCCGTTCTATGGACGGATGGAGCTTCAGCCTTCCAATGTTCGGCTCGACGCAGCCACCGTCGCGGTTTCGGATGACTTGCTCCTCCGCGTGGGCATTCGAGTCGGCGATTCGATCGAACTCGGCAATCGGAAATTTCGAATTGCGGCGCGTATCGTTAAAGAACCCGATCGCATGACGACGGGTTTTACTCTCGGTCCACGTGTGTTATTTACTCGAGAAGGCCTTGCCAGCGCCGGAATTATCATTCCCGGCAGCCGCATTACAGAACGGCTCTTGTTGAAGCTGCCTCCCGATGACGATCTGGAGGCAACGAGAAAAGAACTCGGCAGCGTATTCGGCCGTCGCGCGCGCATCACCGACTACCGAGAAACGAACCCGCAGTTGACGCGCGCGCTTGATCGGGCGACGCGATTCCTGTCGATGGTCAGCCTGATCGCGTTGATTATTGCGGGATTGGGTGTGGCTGCCACGATGCAAAGCCATTTGCGCCATAAGATGGCGAATATCGCTTTCATGAAGTGCGTTGGCGGCCGGTCGGACCACATTCTGCGGATCTATGTTGCACAAGCTCTGATCATCGGTTTCTCCGGCAGTCTAATAGGCGTTTTGCTGGGAGCCTTCGCGCAAGCCGAATTTGCCCGGCTCGTTGCGCGTTACTTTGATATTGCGGTCATTCTGATTTGGCCTTGGATGGCAATGCTTAAAGCCGTCGCCGCGGGGCTCGCCACGGTAATTCTTTTTGCGGTTCCAGCACTGCTGGAAATTTCGGCCGTCAAGCCGGCATTGATCTTGCGAAAAGAGGTATCGGGCGAGCCGAAGGCTGGACGCGGCCGGCGAAGTTTTGTCGCGGCGGCGCTGATCATGCTGGGACTGTGGGGCATTGCCGTGTGGGTTGGCTCGTCGGTGAAGTATGCGACCGTTTTTGCGGCGATTCTCATCGGCAGCCTTCTGGTTCTCGGCGCGCTCGGAGGAATCCTTTTGCGGGCCCTACGCCGCGTGTCGCGCCACCACCTCATCCGCCGCTCCGCGGTGCTGCGTCATGGAATAGCGAATCTCTACCGCCCGGGCGCGCATGCGGCGGCGATTCTGGCAACCCTCAGCATCGGTGTGATGGTCACATTGAGCATTTACTTCCTGCAGAACTCGCTGTTGGAAGAGGTGCGGCTCACGGCCCCGCCCGACACCCCCAATTTGTTTCTGATCAATATTACCGATCGCGAACGAGACGGTATTACGCGGCTCCTTGAAAACGATCCCGCCGTCATCGACCACCAGGCGCTCTCTCCCTCGGTTGCCGCGCAGCTATTGACCATCGATGGAACGCCCCTCGAGCAAATTCCCTTAGAGGAAGGCGCACGCCGCTTCTTGAACACACAATTTGTTCTCACGTGGGCGCGCGACATGCCGCCGGCGACGGAAATTCTGGAGGGCTCGTGGTGGCCGGCCCAACCGGCCCAACCGGCCCAGCCACCAGAACCTCTCGTCTCGGTTCAAGAATTTGCGGCGCAGGCGCTTGGACTGAAGGTCGGAAGTATTCTTGAATGGACAGCGATCGGCGGCAATATCCGCGCGCGAGTCGCGAATATCCGGCGAACGAATGGGCTTCGCGTGGGCGCGAACAATCAATTCATTCTCTCGCCTGGCACGCTGGATAATTTACCGGTTGTTTACTACGGCGCAATTCGAGTGAAGCCGGAAAATGCCGCCGCTATCCAGACGCGCGTCTTTCAGCAGTTCCCCACAGTGACGGTGATCAATGCGGCCGATATCCTGGAGATCATCCAGGGTGTCGTGGACCAGGTCAGTTTGGCGACTCGGTTTGTATCCGGATTTGCGATATTCGGTGGATTAGTCGTGCTGGCCTCCAGCATTGCGGCGACACGATACCGGCGCATACGCGAAGCTGCTATTTTGAAAACCGTGGGAGCAACGCGCGGCATGTTACTGCGAATGCTGTGCGCTGAATTTGCCATCATTGGGTCCGCCGCCGGCATCATCGGCGGTGCGCTTGCTGCAGT
>QHWY01000455.1 GCA_003223875.1 Acidobacteriota bacterium
GATCGCGATGATCTTGCGCTTGGGAAAGGCGACGGCAAGCCCGAGGGCAAAAGGCAAACAAAGCCCCATGTTGAGAGCGAAAAAGTTCGGGCCTTGGGGCCGGACGTTGAACCAAAATGGCGCGTTAATCGAAAGGCTGGTGACCGCAAACATATGCTCATCGACCAGAGACGCCAGAAATTTTAGACAATCGAAACGCTTCACCAGAGCACCTCCCCGCTCAACAAGAGAACAATGGGATGGCTGTAGTCCTGGCACGCGAAGCTGCCTTCCTGGATCATCCGTTTCAAGTTCGCTTTTTGATTGACCACGCGATACGGCACGCGCAACGCGCCGAGCAGCGGCTCGGCCACCTGTTTGAACATCAACAGCTGTGATCCCGGGATGCCGCTGTGATCGCCGAAGTCGCCTCGGTACGAGGCGAGAATAAGAATCGGCGCGCCATAAACCATGCCCATCTGCGACAGTGCCCAAGTGCCGACGAGCAGGCCGGCGATGCCAGTCACGAAAACCACCCGCCGTCCGCCCAGCGCAGCGCCGGCGCAAAAGGCACGGCCGTTTCCTTCGCCGGCCACCGTCACCGCCTGGAAGAAAGGATCCTCCCGCATCGCTTCGGTGAGCGAAAAGGTGGGCTCCTCGGGCAAGGTCACGGCCAAATCGACGCCTTCCTCTTTTAACGTTTCAATGATGACTTGTACTGATTGCTGATCCATCGATCCTCCTTTTTGAACGAATAGAATAAAAGTCTAAGTCGGAATCGTGAAAATAACCGCCGTTCAACCGACTGTCGCCTTATCGGTTGCGGAAAAAAGGCAGAAATGCTTCCAGAGCCTCAGTCGGTCGTTTCGAACTTCTCTCCGTTCGTTCCTTCGTCAAGCTCAGGACTGGCTCTGGGCCCGTCGAAGGGATCCGAGAGGGTTTCAGCAACCGGCTGGCTAGTGTCCTGTCCCAACCTGTGTGTTGAAACGCCAAGCCCAACGAAGCAACGTCTGCGAGCACGTTCAAACCGTTTAGGGTAATGGGCCGCGAGCCTTGAACCGTTGTGAGTAACGACTTCGGGCATCCAGACGTCCGGTCAGGAATTTTTCTCTGCTTTCGGTCGGAAGATTCAAACAAATATTCTTACCCGGCTCCCGGAAAACATTTATAGGATCT
The DNA here is from genome assembly GCA_003223875.1 of Acidobacteriota bacterium. GTDB lineage: Bacteria > Acidobacteriota > Terriglobia > 20CM-2-55-15 > 20CM-2-55-15 > 20CM-2-55-15. The sequence continues at coordinate 1,156 of QHWY01000455.1, forward strand.
TTCCCCGAAGCCACTACTTGCATCTGATTGTCCAAAAGATGCCGGTATAGAACGATTCCTTGGTCCGATTCACCTAACAGTTCTTTTGTCCGATCATAGACAACGCCTTGGGATACAAAAACGGCGTTGTCCTGAGGGTCGACCTCGTTATCGAGAAACTCAAATTGCGGCTGACCGTACCGGTTCAGCACGGGTGACGGCATATCGTAGAGGGGGATCTGCTCGACCACTTGGGTTTCCCCTTCGTTCAAAGGATGAATGGAGTAGTACCATTGGGCGGTATACGAGTCATCGACCGGCACGCGGAAGCGCAGCATGTCCGGGCCCTTCTGTGTGCTCGGAAAGACCAGCCAGTGACCGATCTTCCAATCGTCGGCGTCTTCCGTCTCGCCCTCTAACAGCCGTTTCTTGATAATGCCATACTCGGCGATGTTGAAGGCAATCTTCTGGTGGCGAATCCGCTTGCGGCGGCGGTCAGTCTTTCCCGTCTTTCCAGCTGCATAGTTGCGAAACACGCCGTGCAGCCACTCGACGTGAACCGGATCCAAGATGTTTTCGACGGTCTGCATCCAATTGCAGGCGGTAACCGTATGTCCTATTTCACGCCAACAATTTTCTTCAACCAACAAATCCCACCGTGGCACCAGCGGCGCCGGCTTGGGCCCGAGGTACGCGAAGATCAAGCCACCCAGCTCTTCGACGGCATAATGGCTGAGTCGAATCTTGTCTTTGAACGTGTTGCCAGGATGAATGGTCTCTTCAAAAGGTTGCTCGAGGCACCGGCCCAAGCGGTCAAATTTCCACCCGTGATAGGGACACCTCAGGCCATCGTCCTCCGGAATGCCGTAAACCAGATTGGTTCTTCGATGGGCGCAGTGAGCATCGATCAGACCGAGCCGTCCCTGGCCGTCTTTGAATAACACCAGTTCTTCGCCGAGAATTTTGACGAGGTTTGTCGGATGACGAGTCAGTTCCGACGCCGCCGCAATGGGGTACCAGTAACGGCGCAAAAGTTCTCCCACCGGTGTTCCCGAACCGACCCGGGTGAGTTTTTCGTTTTCTTCTTTGCTCAGCATCGTATCCTCTGCTTTCCGTCAACAGACCGCTTATCGCTTTTTATCTT
>QHWY01000449.1 GCA_003223875.1 Acidobacteriota bacterium
TTTTATTAGTGAATCGGAGTCAGGTTGATCAGATTAAGTCCAAGCGGAATCAAGAATAGCGCGTATGGTGACGGGGATTTTCATGCCGATCTGCTTTTCGAGCGCAGCGCGTGGAAAATCGGAGGATGGTGGCTGGCGAAAAGAGGAGTGGGAAGTATCCAGCAACTCCAATTCAGAACGGAGACGGGCGATCAATTGAGCAGCGCTGAGGCGGAGGGGCGGTTTGGGTATGCGCCAATGAGGCAAGCGGGACAAAGCGGTTGTCGAGTTCAGACCAAAGCATTGGATGGCGGCCAACAGAAGCATGGCGTAGGAAGCGACATGAAAAGCAGGCTGATGGGAGACGGCTTGTTTAGACCACACCTGCGCTTGACCGACACCGAGCAGATCTTTTTCTTCCTTTTGATCGACTTCAATTTCCCAACGATAGAAATAGGCTTGAAGGACTTGAACCACATCGGCGGCCGGATCGCTGACCAACAAGTAAGCGGGCTGACGATAGAGACGATGCCCGTGAGCGTGATAGGCCAAAGGCGCGATAATGATCAGACGCAGGGCGCGCCGTTGGGCGCCACGGCGCCAGAGAACCGGACCGATGGACTTGTACCGCAGTTGATGAGAACGGCCGGCGGCAAAGATGGTGGTGTGCTGCCAGGGAAGGGAGTCATCTTTGCGCATTTGTTCAGGAGTGCCCAAATCTTTACCGTAGAAGCGGCGTCGCCCTGGGCCCGATTGCGCTTCGGGCAAAGCCGACAGATGAATGTCTTTGCGCGTGCGTCCAATCAAAACGGTACGTTCCGCCAGTCGGCTCAGCACCGTGAGATTGCAATAGCTGGCATCGACAACGACCCACAAGATGCGTTGGGTGAAATCGGCGATGGCATCCAGACGAGAGCGGATCTCTTGAATCAAGAGGGCTCCCTGAGCACTGAGGCCCTGTTGGCGGCGCATTTGGTAATACTGTTTCCATTCGGGATCTGTCGGTTTCTTGTCCACCTTCTTCAGCTTGGCGTCGGTGTTGGCATTGCTGCCGACGGATGCATTCACCGGTGTTTTTTTCTTTTTCGGCTTGGGGACCGGTGGCGCCAAATTGAAGGCGACCGGAATCGCGCGAGCCGCGCCGATGCCGTCGATGGGGCAGATCAGCAGTACGGCTTGAATAAAGCGCAATGCCCATACCAAATTGGTGTGGTAGGGAGGCGACAACGGATCGCGCAGCGTCGAGGCGTTTGGAATCCGGTGTCCCGTCTTCCGGGTGATCGTGTCATCCAGAGCGATCACCACGGGTTGCGTTGTCGGCACCAAACCCAAAGCCAGATTCAGTACAACATCGAACAGGGAGCGGGGACTCCAGCGGCACAGCGAGAACAATTTGTAGTCGGAAGCCCAGCTTTGAAACTGTCGCTGCTGCGCGCAAATCGCACGGCTGATGGTGCGGCGTCCCAGACACACCAACAGCGAAAGCGCAAAACCGACGGCCCGTCGATGCGTCCGGTAATCGGCAAAGCAGGGACGCCACCGCTGAATCAGAGTCAGGAATTGGGGCAGCAGCCTCATTACGAATCCTCCCGCTCGGGAATCAGCGCAAACGTGTTCGGCGCTGTTCGCATAAACCGATCCTGTCGAGCCACCCGTTTGCTCATCGCAGAAACGACGGACTCGCGGTCCAACTCCACGCCAAATCGTTTCTCTACCGCCGCCAGGATATCGGTGATATGCAGCGGCCCGCCCTCACGCTGGAGTATGTCTGTCACCATATCCATACCTGACATTCGTCCAGCCTCCGCTCGTCCGCCTGCTTTGGATTTTACTGGTGGAGCAAGTCTGAGACGTCGAATGGCGCGAAGCTGCGCCCGAGAGACGGCTTCAAGGATTTCAAGTAAGTCGTCGCGTGGAGTGTCGGCCATATTGTCCTCCATATGGATGTCTGGCCGACAGGATACTACAACGTATAGGTATGTCAATGATTAATAACATACCTATCCAAAAACGGATAAACTTGAGCCCCTCCTCGCAGAGGAGGGCGCGAAGCGCGACCCGATAGGGCGAAGCCTCAAGAGAAGACCGGCAAGAACATTTCACCGAACTGACCACCCCGGCGCGCCAGCTTCCGTTAAGCTGTCGCGCCACCC
>QHWY01000459.1 GCA_003223875.1 Acidobacteriota bacterium
ATAAAGGCCCATATAGTTCCTGCGGAGATAGTAGGTCGCAACGGCGCCATCTATGAATGTCGATGGCCTGCCTACTATGAAGTCGCCTAGCGACAATCCCGTATTCTGAGCGTTGAATAACATCTGACCCGGAGCGTTTGTACCCGACAGCCAGTTCGACATCGAATGGATATAGTTGACTCCGAATCCAATCTGGTGTGCTCCGCGCGACCAGCTCACGTCCTCGGCAAGCTGGTAGGCTGTCGAGTTGGTGACTCCGGGATTGTGCATGGCAGCGCCGCCTGGTCCGGTGCTAAATGCACCCGAGACAATCAGGACGACGATCTTTCCCCAATTCGGGGGGTAATAAAAATTCTTCACTCCCACGTCGTTCCAGGTGAAAAGAGGAGTCTTGGGAAACTTTTCGTTCAGCGTCCGGAGCAGCGTTCCACGGAATGCACTCACCACATTGGGGCTAATCGAATAGGTGTCACCCAGGACGAACGAGTGGTAGCGCCGGGTAAAATCCGGCTGGCCCATTGAGAACCACGTCTTGCCATCATAATCACTCGGGCTGTTCATGCGTGCCTGTTCATATCGTCCGAACAGCGAGTTCTTTTGGCTCTGCTGGTAATCCACTCTGCCCATGATGATCTGCTCATCCAAATTGTTTTTCCTGGAGAATTGGATTCTGCCGCATGGATCGTCGGTGACGGGATTCTGTTTCACCACGTTCAATGCCACCGGCGAGAACAGTGCCGGATTGATCCGATTGTCGACAAAGGGAGCCTTTAAGGCGATCTGCCGGCCGTTGTTGCACTGCGGGGAAGCGATGGCCGTGAAGTCACCGGCAACCATTTGCGGCGTCGGGATGAAATTAATAATGGTGGCCGGCTGTGAGCGTACAACTGTTGCCTGGTCGCCGCCGAAGAAAAACAGCTTGTTCTTTATAATCGGTCCGCCCAGGACGCCGCCGAATTGATTGCGTTTGAGGCCGTCTCTCTCCGCTGCGAAAGCATTGCGGGCATTAAAAATTCTGTTTCTCACGTATTCGAATGCATCGCCGTGAAACTCGTTGGTGCCCGATTTCGTGACCGCGTTGACGGCGCCTCCTGAGTGTTGGCCGTACTGGGCTGGTACTGAACTGGTTTCAACCTTGAACTCCTGCAGAGCATCCGGAAAGGGCAGTGGGAAATTGAAATTGGTGTATGGATCGTTATGCGATGCACCGTCCAACAGGTACGTCAGACCATTGTTCAATCCACCGGCAACGGAGATGATATCGGTGGGATAACCCCGGTTCGTACCAAACGTCCCTCCACCAACGGCGTTACCTGAAATGACAATCAATTGCTGGACATTGCGAGCTTGAAGCGGCAATTCCACTACACGCACGTTGTCGATCACCTGGCCGATACCGGTTTGACGAGTTTCTACCAGCGCGGCATCCGCTTGTACTTCAATCGCCTCCGTAACCTGACCGACTTCCAGGTTAACGTTAACGACAGGGCTGCTGCCTACCTGCAGCACGATTCCGGTTTGCACAAAAGTCCGGAAGCCCGTGAGGGCAGCTTCCAACTCGTATGGACCGACCGGGAGGTCAGTTAACGTATAAGCCCGCAGCTCATTCGTCACCGTACTTCGCGCAAAACCCGTTGCGGTTTGTGTTGCGGTCACCTGGACTCCAGGCAACAACGCGCCGGTTTGATCCTTTACCGTCCCACTCATCTGCGCGGTGGACTGGGCCCGGAGGGCGCTTGAGGTCGGGAACACAAACAGAAATCCAAGGAGTATTCTCCAAACAATGCGTCTCATCTGTATTTAGAACCTTCTTTAAAGTCTTCAGCGGTTATTAAGGTTGTTCCGCAAAAGTGCGAGCGAAAAGTTGTTGCAAGTTGTGTGGGTTGTTGCGGATTGTGCGTTCCGTCGTTTGACAAAGGCGGGAGTGTGGTATTAACTCTGCTCGATCTCGACGCTTCACATGAGGAATATCTGAAAAGCGGTAGACGAGGAGGCCTTGTGAAACGCTTTCCTGCTCTCTTGTTCCTGTTCGCGGCAGTGCTGTGGGTTAGTCTGCCTGCTCGCGCCCAGACAACGGATTTCTCAGGGGAATGGGCGAACCGATGTACGGAAGACTACATTGCGCGATGCGGCATGGGAGAACAATTAGGAGACTATCTCGGCGTTCCGCTGAATGCCGCGGGCCGCATGCGCGCGGAAACCAGCGATGTTGCCGAATGGGGCCTGCCGGAATTTCAGTGCCGGCCGCATCCATCTCCTTACCAATGGCGGGCTGCTAACGGCATGCGGATTACGAAAGAGATCAATCCGATTTCCCGGGAGTTGACGGCGTATCACGTCTCCTGGTTGCGATCTTTGGACCGGCCCATTTATATGGACGATCGCCCGCATCCTCCCGAATATGCGCCTCACTCGTGGTCAGGCTTTTCGACGGGAAAGTGGGACGGCGACACGCTGGTCATAACGACCACGCATATAAAGCAGGGCTATTTGAAAGACAACGATGTGCCGCTGTCCGATAGAGCGACTATGGTCGAATATTGGATGCGTCATGGTGATCTGATGACCATCGTCGAAATCATCAACGATCCCATTTACCTGGAAGAGCCTTACGTTCTAACAACGAATTACGAACTCGACATCCACTCACAGCTGGAGTTTTATCCCTGCACTATCATTGAGGAAAATGTCTCAACTCACGTTCCTCATTACCTTCCCGGCAAGAATCCATATCTGAATGACTGGCTGAAACAATACGGAGTACCGGAAGAAGCGGCGAGAAAAGGCGGCGCCGACATGATGTATCCGGAATACCGGCTGAAGCTCAAGGGATCCAAGTGATTATGAAAGTTGCTTGCGGGTTCGCGGCGTTATTGACGGTCATCGTCGGAATTGGCTACGGCCAGAATCCAAACGCGGATGTGAAGATCCTGCCCGTTAGTGGAAATATTTACATGCTGGTGGGCGCCGGGGCGAATGTGACGATGTCGGTAGGAAGAGACGGCATCTTGCTCGTCGATACCGGGACAGCCGCCATGGCGGATAAGCTGCTCAACACCGTTCAGCAGCTCGGGAACAGGCTCGCTTCGACTGTCACGCCCATTACACCTTGTGTAGGGTTGCGGTGCGGCGAATATTCGAATCCGTATGGATGGTCCAGCCCGGCAATCAACGCGATCATCAGTTCACCGGCCCCGCCGCAACCGATACGCTACGTCATCAATACGAGCGTGGATCCGGATCACTCCGGCGGCAATAAAAGAATCGTATCGGCCGGAGTGACCTATACAGGTGGGAACATTGCCACCTCCGGAGGCGGCAACCAGGGCGCCGCGCTGATCGCACATGAGAACGTGCTGAATCGGATGTCGGACCCTGGCACCGGCAAGGAAGGGCTGCCTGGCGACGAGTTGCCGACGGATACCTATCACAAAGATTTTTACAAGCTCAGCCAATTCTTCAACGGTGAGGGTGTTCAGATACTTCATATCCCGTCGGCGCATACGGACGGCGACAGCATTGTGTATTTCCGCTTCTCCGATGTCATCAGCGCCGGCGACATTCTCTCCACGGTCAGTTACCCGGTCATCGATCTGGAGAAAGGCGGCAGTATTCAAGGAATCATCGCCGGGCTCAACAAAATTCTCGAGATCGGTATTCCTGAATTCCGTACGCAAGGCGGGACGATGGTTATACCGGGCCACGGCAGGCTGTGCGACATGGCCGAGGTGGTCTATTACCGGGACATGCTCTCGATCATTACAGATCGCATCCAGGATGCGATGAATCGCGGACTCACGTTGCCGCAGATCAAAGCTGCAAAGCTCACGATGGATTTTGATGGCCGATGGGGTTCGACGTCAGGCCCCTGGACGACCGACATGTTCATCGAGGCTGTGTACAAGAGCCTCAAAAAGTAAATCTCATAGGAGAATATATGAAGCCGACGATCCTTCTGACGATTTCCGCGATCTTACTGTTCGGAATCTCTGCGCATGCGCACCACTCCATCATCGGAACCTACGACTACAAGCAGCATGTCACCCTGGACGCGAAAATCGTGCAGGTTTCCTTACGCAATCCCCACTCGTTCATCCAGGTAGAAGCTCCGGATGCGAATGGGGATGTTCAACGTTGGTCTTTGGAATGGGGTAGCGC
>QHWY01000022.1 GCA_003223875.1 Acidobacteriota bacterium
GTGCGACAAGGAGACATGGAGTCGACGCGGCTGTTGGTTACAGCAGGCGCGGACGTGAACGCGATCACAGCCGACGGAAAAGGGTCCTTGGAATTGGCGATCTACAATGGCAATTACGAAATTGCTTCGTTTCTCATCGACAACAAAGCCAACGTGAATCATGCGGATGCCGAGGGCTTCACTCCGCTATTCTGGGCGGTCGACCGGCGCAACATGGAAACGAATCCCGGTATGCCGTGGATGGTGACCGCCGATCCTCTTCCGCTAATCAAGAAACTGTTGGCATCAGGAGCGAATCCCAACGCATTCGTTGACAATATCCCAACCTCCCGCAGATCGGCGTTGAATTTGACCCCACGAACAACGTATGCCACAGCACTTGCCCGCGCGGCTTTTTCCGCGGACCTGGAGCTGGTTCAGCTCCTGTTGTCCTACGGCGCAGACCCCAATATCGTTTCCAGTCATAACGAGACGGCGTTGATGCAAGCCGCTGGATATGCCTGGATTGATGGCTATAGCCGAGGCAAATCCAATGCGGAAAGGCTGCAAGTCATCAAACTCCTCGTGGAACTCGGCGCTAACGTGAATGCCGCCGACGACATGGGAATTACAGCCCTGATGGCCGCGGGGCATTTAGGAGATCTGCCGATCGTCCAATATCTAGTCGATGCCGGCGCTGATTTGGGAGCGCACGACTTAGGCAAGAAGAATGACGGGCAATTCGGTGGAAGCATCGAACCGTTGATGCCGATCGACTATGCAATCGGTGTAGGCACGTTCCGCCCAAACAACTCGATCGTTCTTCAGGAAAAAGCCGTAGACCTGATGACGCGAATGATGAAAGAGAAGGGAATCAAGCACACCACGTCAGAATGCACGCTGAGAGGATTTACGTGTGGTGACGTGGATCCAATGGGCGCTTCCGCGGCGGAGATCGCCAAAATCAGAGCCATCGCGATCGGAAATCAGGTCCAGGGTATTGTTGGAGGGTTGGGCCAAAGTCAGAAGTAAGGAAGTAGCCACAAAAAGGCACAAAAAACACACAAAGATTTTTTGTAATTTTTGTGCCTTTTTGTGGCTATTTTATTGCCCGCACATCGAATCCAGCACCGCCATCGAACTCAAACTGATGCGCTCGGCACCCGGCTGTCGTGTCAGGTAACCCTTCGCCTGTATCTTATGTCCCTTGTGCGAGTCGGGCGCGAAATCCGGCACGGCTTCCAGGTCTGCGAGCCGGAAGATCAGCGTGCCCAGCCGTTTTTGGGACGACGCATTCAATTCAGCAGGAGTCGATGTAGTCGAGCGGCGGGCTCTCGCCGGCTCGGTTGCGCTGAACAAAATCCACACGCCGTCGCGGGCTTGCGACAGGCAACCGACGGTTAGGACAAGTGATCCATCCGGCACCGGCTGCGGACCATTCTTTCCAACGAGCATGATTTTTTCGAGCAGATCGAGAGTGAGATCACTTTCACCGGTGCGATAACCGTTCACTTTCAAGATGTGACTGAGAATGTCGACGTACTCGTTGTCCGGTATTCGTGGCGCATCGGGCGCGCGGCCAAGAGGCATGTTTTCTCTGATGTAGGTGTAAATGGTGTCCAGCATGTCCTCACGCCAGCGTTCCAGAAAATGATTGCCTTTGAGTTCCGGAGCTGAAATTCCCTCGAGATCACCGCCGTGGCAGCCGCCGCAATTCTCCGAATACGCGGCTTGCCCGCGTTTGGCTTGGACTTCCGAGAAAACGCCTTCCAGCACGGTCCCGGCGGGCGCTTGGGACAACGCATCAATGAACGGAACGGCCACAAAAAAGCACAAAAACATAAGGGATGGAAACAAAATGGAAACATCTTTGTGAGTTCTGTGCCCTTTTGTGGCCATTCCCTTTTGCTGGGTTCGACTTTGACATGGGCCTGACATGCTGGCGATTTTATACGCAGACAACCATCAAATATAAGAAAATGCCTCCTCGAGGAATGGAGGACCCATGCGTAAGACGTTGCTTTCCGTGATTGCCTTAAGTCTGTTAATGCAGATCGCAGCCGCTCGAACCCAGAGCCTGCGAGAGCAAGAACACAAATCGCTCGACGTTTATTACGTCGACACGGAAGGTGGAAAGGCTGTGCTCTTTGTCTCCCCGACGGGAGAAACGATGTTGTACGACACCGGCACGGGAGGCGATGCTAACCGCGATCTGGATCGGATTCTGGCTGTGATCAAGGCCGCAAATCTGCCGGTCCAGCAATTGGACCATGTGATCGTTTCACACTACCACGGCGATCACTCCGGCAATGCTGCTGTCCTTGCCGACAAGCTGCCCATTCGGAACTTCTACGATCATGGCGGATGGACCGTGGAGCTTCAGTCCAACCGTTCCGCAGCGTTCAACGCGTATCGTCCCATTCGCGACAAAGCGCATGTCATCGTACCGAAGCCTGGCGCGAAGATTCCCATTTCCGGTTTCGATGTGACGGTTGTCGCAAACGCTGGTGAGCTCATCACGACACCGGTCTCGGGTATGCCGGGGGCAGGAACGCCGAATCCGCAGTGCCGGCAATTTGTCCCAAGAGTCCAAGATGCGACGCCCGAGAACTACTACGCGATGGGCGTGGTCATTAAGTATGGCAACTTCAGAATGCTCGATTTGTCGGACCTTACCTGGAATCAGGAAAAAGAGTTGGTCTGCCCCAACAATATGCTCGGCACGAATTTCGATGTGTACAACACGTCGCGCCACGGCACGGATTTCGCGGGCAATCCGGTCCTGGTACATGCGGCGCGGCCGAGGGTTGCTGTCATGAACAACAGCCCAACCAAGGGAGGGACTCCGGACACGTTCAAGATCGTCAAGAGCTCACCTGGGATTCTGGATTTCTGGCAATTGCATTTCTCGGAAAATGTCAGCAAGGAAACCAACTCCCCCGATCAATTCATTGCGAATATCGACGCGATGCCAACAAATCATCCGGCACATTTTCTCAAGCTCTCGGCGCGGACCGACGGCAGCTTCACGGTGATCAATGAACGGACCGGGTTCAGCAAGGAATATCCGGCGGCAAAACCGTAAAAGCCCCTCTCTGGGAGAATGGGGGTGATCAGTAGCGCAACTGCGAGTCCCAGATTCAGGACGACCGGCAACGACGTGATACCGAGGAAAAGATGAAACAGAATCTCGACACCACGATTGGAGGCGTCCAGCCGGTCACCGGGGGCGAAAAAAAGACGTTCTGGTCTCTATAGATGCGCGACAAGACCGAAAAATACACAGTTGGCAAACCCTATTTGTAAGAAGTCGAGCTTCGGATCACCATTTACGCCATGAAGGGTCTGCCTGACCGCCCGAGCCCCTCGCA
>QHWY01000023.1 GCA_003223875.1 Acidobacteriota bacterium
AATGAGGAATCGGTCGTTCCTGATGAGGGGAAGCCAAACCCAAAAGAGGAACGAGCTATTCCTCATCGGGGGAAGCTCGCCCCAAATGAGGAATTGGTCATTCCTGATGAGGGGAAGCCGAACCCAAATGAGGAACGAGCTATTCCTCATCGGGGAAAGCCCGCCCTAAATGAGGAATTGGTCGTTCCTGATGAGGGGAAGCCAAACCCAGATGAGGAACGAGCTATTCCTCATCGGGGAAAGGTCACTCCAAATCAGGAATTGGCTATTCCTCATTAGGGAAAGCGCACTCCAAATCCGGAATTCCCTTTGGTACTTCGCGCAAGGTCTCGCCAAGGATTGATTCAGTGTTACCAAAACCGTAGAAACTTGACCGCTCACAAGCAGCCTGTTATTGTGGCGCGCGCACGGCTTTGCACAAAAAATACATCGCGGGCGCTCATAGAGCGCCCCTACAGTTGTGCACCCCAAGCTGTAGGGGCGGTCTATGACCGCCCAGGATTTTTTGTGCAAAGCCCACGCGCACTGTAATTCCGGGCTGATAAAGAAAGTATCTCGGTTTTGCCTTTTCGATGGAGGGGGAATGAAACGCATTGCTGTTTGTGTATTAGCCGCATCGGTTGGGGCCGCTGTGGTGGGTGCGACAGCGTGGGCGCAAGCGACAACCGCACAGATCAGCGGTACCGTTAAAGATCAATCGGGCGCCGTGCTGCCGGGTGTCGAGATCACCGTGACTCAAACCGCCACTGGAGCCAAAAGAACTGCGGTCTCCAATGAGACCGGCAATTACGTTCTCGCGAGTCTCCCGCTCGGGCCTTATATGCTGGAGGCCGGCTTGCCAGGCTTCAAGACCTACATACAAAGTGGAATTGTGTTGCAGGTCAACGCCAGTCCGGAGATCAACATCGTGCTCCAGGTCGGTCAGGTGACCGATCAGGTGGAAGTACAGGCAAACGCCGCGCTAGTGGAAACGCACAGCAGCGGACTCGGAACAGTCGTCGATAACCAACGCGTTGTGGAGCTTCCGTTGAATGGGCGCAACGTGACCGAACTGGTTTTCCTCGCGGGGATGGCGAATGTCGGTGGCAGCGGCTTCTTGAACTCGGTGCGCAATTATCCGACTGTGATGATTTCCGTGGCCGGCGGGATCTCGAACTGGACGGCATACAACTTCGACGGCGTTGCGCACAATGACGCCTACAATAGCTTGAATCTGCCACTGCCATTTCCGGATGCCCTGCAGGAATTCAAGGTCGAATCCAGCGCCCTGCAAGCCCAGTATGGCGTGCACGCATCCGCGAATGTGAACGTGGTCACGAAATCCGGTACCAACGATCTTCACGGTGACGCGTTTGAGTTTGTGCGGAACGGAATCTTCAACGCGCGAAACTCTTTTGCTCCGAAGCGCGACACTCTGAAGCGAAACCAATTTGGAGGAACGCTTGGCGGAGCCATTGTGAAGAACAAGCTTTTCTTCTTCGGCGGCTATCAAGGCACCATCCAGCGTTCCGAACCCACGCAAAATACAGCGTACGTTCCGACTGCAGCCATGATGCGCGGCGATTTCACCACGTTTGCGGGACCGACCTGCCAGACCAAACTACTGACACTGGCGGCCTCTCAGGGATTCGTCAATAACCAGATTTCGCCTTCACTCATCAGTCCGGTGGCTCTGAAGATCGCAGCGCGTCTGCCGCAGACCGATAATCCATGCGGCAAGGTGAACTTTGGACTGAGAAGCAATCAGAGCGAGCACATGGAAGTTGCCAGGCTCGACTGGCAAAAGAGCGAGAAGCATTCGATATTCGGCCGATTCTTCGTCACGAATTTGAATATTCCCACGACATTCGATGGATCGAATGGACTTACATTGAACCGGAACGGTCAGGCCGACCGCGTCTATGCACTGTCGATCGGTAGCACTTACCTGATTAGCGGGAATGTCGTCAGTTCCTTCCGTCTCGGAGCGACCCGTCAGGAGATTCCAAAGGTTCCGGACCGCTTTGCCACCTGGCCCGAACTGGGCGTGAATGCTCCTTTCAATCCCGACACGGAGCCGCGCATTACAGTCGCTGGAGGCAATGTGGGAGCAGGCGGAGCTATGAATACCGGTGGGGGAGGAAATGGGTTCAACATTGGCGGCGGCTCCGCAATCGTCAATACAGATTACGGTGGGCCAAATCCGAATATCAGCGAAGACATCAGTTGGGCGCGAGGCTCGCATCAGTTCGGCTTCGGAGGCAGTTATATCCATACAGGCCTGAACTACAAATCAGGTATCAACGCGACAGGCCTGATGACCTTCAACGGGACCGTTACCGGTCACGGTATGGCCGACTTCCTGATCGGCAAACCCATCTCGTGGGCGCAAGGCAACATGCAATCGTATTTGTACAACCGCCAGGAGTATATCGGCGCCTACGTTCAGGATTCGTGGAAAGCGACCCAGCGTCTCACGATCAATTACGGCGTGCGTTGGGAACCATTCTTTGCATTCAAGAACAAACACGGCTGGTTTAACCATTTCGATATGGATTTGTTCAACCAGAACGTGCACAGCACGGTTTATCCGAATGCACCAGCGGGCCTGATCTTTCCAGGAGACGCTCAGTGGATCTGGGGGAAAAAGAGCATCGCCTATAACCGGTACAACGTCTTTACGCCGCGTTTGGGCTTCGCTTGGGATCCGAAAGGGGACGGGAAAATGTCGGTGCGCGCTTCGGCAGGAATCTTCACCGACCGGGGCGCTCTATATTCGATGAGCGCGATGGCGCAGGATGCGCCGTTTGGGAGCGTTATCCAGGTGAATAACCCGAGGATAGACGATCCTTGGAGTACCTATCCCGGCGGAAATCCGCTGCCGATCAATCTGACGAAGAACATGACGTTTCCCGCCTTTGCTTCCTACGTTACATACGACCCGCACTGGCACCCCACGACCGTGAACCAGTTTTCGGCGAGCGTTCAGAGGCAATTCGGCCAGGATTGGTTGGTGACAGTGAATTATGTCGGCAACACCATTTCACACCTCATCAATGCGCAACAGCTCAATCCGGCGGTCTTTCTCGGAACCGGTTCATGCACGCTGAATACGGTGAACGGTCCCACGTTTTACACCGAGTGCTCCGCCCCCGCCAACACGAACCAAAGGCGAGCTCTTTATATGAAGAACCCCGCTCTCGGTCAGTACTACGGGATCATTTCGACCAGCTACACCGATGGAACAGGCAATTACAATGGCATGTACGTTCAAGTCCAGAAGCGACTGAGCGGTGGCGCGACCATCCTCGCCAACTACACCTTGTCACACTGCATCAGCGATCTGTGGAATGGCAATCCCGGCAATAACGGTGTATCTGCCGTCACTCCAGGCGACCGTCGCGCCGATCGAGGAGCATGCGACGACCTCGGTGCCCAGAGTACGGATCAGCGTCATGTATTCAATCTTTCCGCGGTGGCACAAGTGCCGAGGTTCTCTAACAACATGTTGCGGCTGTTTGCGAGCGATTGGCAGTTTTCGCCGATATTGAAGGTCAAATCGGGACCGTACTTCACACTCAATCTCGGAGCCGACAATCTTCTCAACGGCGAAGGCACAGGCAACCAGCGGCCTAACCAGATCCCCGGCGTCAACCCCTATCTGGACCATAAGAGCGTGGACGGATGGCTCAATCCGAAGGCGTTCACCGTCCCGCCCAAGGGCACGCTGGGAAACATGCCGCGCAACTCCGTACAGGGCCCCGGAATGGTCCAAATAGATCTATCGGTCTCGCGAACGTTCCGCATCGCCGAAGGAAAGTCGGTTCAGTTACGGGGTGAAGCGTTCAATCTTCCAAACCGCCTGAATGCCGCGCTTCCGATAGCGGCACTAAATTCGGGCACGTTCGGAAAAATTCAACAAGACATCAGCGGCACGAGCAGCAGCTTGTACGGCGGCGATCAACGCATCCTTCAGTTCGCGCTCAAGTACATGTTTTGAACCGAGATTCCGTTGCGGCAAATGATGGGGGGGTGCGCAACCCGCCATGGTTATTTGGAATCCTTTCGATTCCTTACGGCGTTTTCAATGGTATTCTCGTTGTTTTGATACCGTTTCTCCTGCGCAAGCACGGCATTTCGCCGGACCGGATCGCTAACGTCATTGCGATTTCGTCGATTCCGAATGTCTGGTACTTCTTGTGGTCTCCTGTTGTCGACACTGGATTGTTGCGGCGTACCTGGGTTCTCTTCGCGGCCGCGGTATCGGGCGCGTGCGGAGCGATTGCGATTGCCGCAGCATCGTTTTCTCTGACGCAACTGACCCTCCTTCTGCTTGCAGGAAATGTCGTTGCGATGTTGTTGTCATCAGCATGTGGCGCTGTCTTGACGACGTTAGATCCCGCGAAGCGCGGCCGGGCCAGTGGCTGGTATCAGGCCGGTAGTCTTGGCGGCGGCGCATTGGGGGCCGGTGCCGCGATCTGGATCGCCGACAAAGTACCGCTTCCGATTTTGGCTGTGGCGGCCGGGTCGTTGGTATTCCTGCCTGCGCTAGCGGCATTGCTCATTTCCGAAGATCGAGTACAGCGCATGGGGCTGATTCCGCTCTTTCGCGCGCTCGGCCGCGACGTATGGGATGTGGTCCGTGCTCGCGCGACGCTAATCGGATTGCTGTTCTTTCTTTCTCCGGTAGGGAGCTCCGCGGTAGCGAATCTGATTTCGAGCGTCGGACCCGATTATCACGCATCGGATGCGCAGGTGGCGTGGGTATCGGGGCTGGCAGGAGGTGTGCTCTCTGCGTCTGGATGCGTCTTGGGGGGCTTCATCTGCGATCGTTTGAATCGTATGACCTCCTACGCACTTGCCGGGTTGCTATCGGCGATCTTCTCCGCCTGGATGGCATTGGGTTCTCCGACGCCGTTCACATACGCCGGAGGATACATCGGTTATGCTCTAGCGGCGGGAATTGCATACGCCGCCTTTACGGCGCTGGAGTTGGATGTCCTCGGCAAACGGCGCCACGCTGCCGGAACCGCCTACTCGTTGCTAGGCGCAAGCGGCAATTTACCGATTGCGTATATGACTTGGTTTGACGGAATCGGCTACAAATATTCCGGAGCCCGTGGTCTCATGGCTGTCGATTCGCTTGCGAATGCAATCGGAGGAGTGCTCCTGCTCTTGTTCGCGGCGTACTACGCGCGCGAGCATCTACAAAGTCCACGAAACTAGACTTGCTAAAAGTTGGGATGGCCGGCGATCGGCAACGTCCAGCAATGTTTTCATCAGATGATCGGAATCCGATTTAGAACAAATCCCGGAATGCTCATCATTCGCAAGCTTATGCCGAACGGAAACCGGGCGCGATCTCCGCGATGAATCGGCAACCAAGCTCGTGAATCCGCCGAAGCGCATCTACATGGACTGAGATTTGGTCGGATCGTGCCGAGGATCGACGTACGTTGTATCCGAGGGACCGATTCCCGTCATCTGGATCAGGACTTCTTCTTTGGTTAGCCCGAAATGATTCACCCCGGGCGGCTCGGTATAAAAACTTCCGGGAGGCAATTCTTTCAGTGCGGATTCATCAAACGTATTTCCGTAACCAAAGTACCAGGTACCGGATATCACCGTCGCGATACGGTCGTCTCCATGGGAATGCGGCTGAATCCTCGTATTCGGAGCAATGCGAAGCAGGATTGTGTAAAGACCGGGTTTCGAGGGATCTCCCTTGAGAACCATGGTTTCAACCTCCCCCATAAGCGAAGTGCCGACGCTGGGGCTTGCGTCAGCAGGCCACGCGAATTCATTGGGACTGATTCGGATCTCAGACGTTTCACCGCGTTTATCGACTCTTGCCATGGTTCGTCTCCTGATTCCGATACATTTCAACTCAATGGGACGGCAAGCGTCAACTGTAGTAGGCGGAGCCCTCTCCCCTTGGGAGAGGGTGGATGGTTGTTAACGTTTTTCAGGTCTCTTTGAATCGGCTCGGCTTCCTCGAGCTGATGATTGCGCACGTTTACGAAGCCTTGTTTACTCTTTTTAAGAAGCATATAGTGGAGACACGGGTTCGCCGGTGGGAGTCACCGTCAGAGCTCTTGCCCTGACTCTTGGAAAAAAAGGCCGCTCACCACCAGGAGAACCCGTTTCCCGCGCCAGTTTTCCCGCCGGTTTTTTGGTTATAATGAGTTTTGATCGTTGAATGGCGCCGTACCCAAGTGGCTAAGGGAGAGGTCTGCAAAACCTTTATGCATCGGTTCGAATCCGATCGGCGCCTCTTTAATTGATCTGCTGAGGTTTACCTTCTGTTTTCGACTCTTCTAAAACGGCTTGATTTTCGGTCACTGTAGTGAAAACTGTAGGGACTTCTTCGAAAGCGCTTTTTCTATTTTCTCCTTCTCAGCTTCCCTAATTTGTTTCGCCGCGTTAAGAATTTCCAAACGCTTTACGGCCTCGGCCTGATGTTGTTTCTGGGGGGCGCGTACCGCATGACCATGTTCAACTTGCTATGCCCCAAGAGTGAGAGGTCCTGCCGCGTCAGTGCGGCTTTTCGAAAGTTGCTTGCGGGTTGGGGGGTGCAGAGTCTAGCCTGACTTTCGCAGTAGAGGCGGATTTCTTCCGATTTTTTGAAAAACAAAGCATGCGTAAACACTAACGTTTGTCGCGACTCACCGGTCGCGAACTCACCCACAGTAAACTCAGGTCAGGAGCCAAAAGTGAAACGTATCAAAAAGGAGGTATTGGAGGGGAGACGTCCGGTGACGCCGCGATGTGGCCTCCGCGGTCGGGCCTCAGCGCGGGTTGACATTGTGACTACTGGCTGCGGGGCGATGCCTTGGAGTCACTGTCAGCGGGTTGTCGTCGCACCTTCTTACGTTTGAGTTTCTGCGCCAATTTACTCTTGAGCCGCTTCTTTTCTCCGGGTTTCAGAAAAAAAGAGTGTCGCTTCACCTCCTTAATAATGCCTTCCTGCTGGACCTGTCGCTTGAAACGGCGAAGTGCGCTCTCAATGGATTCTCCGTCGAAAATCCGGATTTCTGCCAAAATGTGCCTCCGGTGAAGTCTGCGATCGAGTCGTGAGTATGAGTGGCTGGCGCGCCGAAAGCAACGCGTCTTTCTCAGACGCCTAGGGAGACCTATTATTTACTAGAAAGGAACAGCTTATTAGCTTCGTCTTGAAGCTCCTCAAGCGTGATCTCTCCGCGGGAGTGGGATTGCAGATGTGTGTAGAACTGATTGTACTTCTTCAGACTGGTTTCGAGGGCCGTGTCTGTCAGAATACCGGAACAGAATTTTTGAAAATGCACACCTATCCGGTCGAGCGTAAGGCTGCTTCGGCAGTGGGGACATTTAATTCCAGTCAATGTTTCACCTGGGTGCCTTCTTTCGGGATGTTATGAACTCTCGCACTTCTTCAATTGAAGAAAATACCTTGTCGCTCTTGCGGGAATTGCAGGGCTGACAACAGATGATGAAAGTTGTTTTAGCGCCCATGAGCAGCTTCTTCTTGCTCTTCGGAAAGAAGTGATCCCTTGTGGGCCGGGTTCTATGGTGATCCCAATGGATCACTTGTAAGCAGTAGGTACAGGTATAGGAATCGCCGAAGTTCAAGGAGCGGCGGGCTCGCGCCACCTAGGCAGAACGCCGGCCAGGCGTATCTTTCTTCTTTGTTTTGTTTGGCGTGTGATCCGATTTGTCTGCGTTCGCTGGGGCCTCGGAAGTCGGCGCGTTTTCCGGATTTGATTTTTTCCATAATTCTGCTTCCTGTTTCTTACGCCACTGCGCCTCTCGCTGTTTATCCCCGTAGCTCTGTGATCGCATGACAAGAAGTTTAGCACGCGGCGGGACCGAGCCGCCGTTTACACACATCGCGATGTTCAGAAGCTCCTCATATGTCTCCCCGCGTTTATTCGGTTTGTGGACGTAATACCGCGATTTCGGAAACTGGAATTACGGCAGTGTTACCGCGCTTCATTCTTTTTTTTTCCTGTCATGCAAGAAACATTTCTGACATTTTTTTAGCTGGAGCGCCTTTCCAGAAGCCGAATGGACCACTAGGGGCCTACCCCTCAGACAATGAACGCCGAATAAACAT
>QHWY01000456.1 GCA_003223875.1 Acidobacteriota bacterium
AATTCAGGACGCCCTCCGCGATGGTTTGCGAGCTTCTCCCAGGAGATCGCAAATGCACGCGATGGTTTGCGAGCTTCTTCCAGGAGATCGCAAATGCACGCGATGGTTTGCGAGCTTGTCCCAGGAGATCGAAATCCATCCCGTTCATTTTTTAAGAAGGTTCTGCGGCGCAAACTACAAGATCACCGTGAATAGCCATGTCAAAGAGATTCAAAGAGGGTCTGAAGGAGCGTGATGGCAGACGTGGTATCGCCCTGGGTCGTATTGATCAGTAGCCGGCCCGTTTCAACTTTATTGCCTTAGACATACCTGTTGGACCCGTTGGGCGCCGAAGATGGATGCTCATTTTGTCCGATTGCTATCGTCAGAGGGGAGCCAGACCCTGTTTTGGACCTCGCGCAGTCCGCGGAGGAGCACTTCGGATGGATGTCTTGTCCCAATATCCCCGAAGATGCCGCTCACAACTCATTTCCCTTTTCCACGACTGCTGCTGGGAGCAACAACACTTCCATATGTTTTTGAAATCCCGCATCCTCCCAAAGCGATCCTCAAGAAGTAGCGGCACAGGGCTTGTTTCTCGATGTGTGAATCGGGATTCAAAACTGGTTGTGTCATATCCATTCATATTTGGAATAACTGTTCGCAATTCAAATCGCGTCGGGATGATCTACAAAGAGTCATTCCATCAGTGAATTCCTCCGGTTGCGGTTGCTGGCACGTTGCGTGCTGTGGCTGCTCGGCGTGAGGAACGAAATCAGAGCGGAGATGAAAATTCCGTTTTGGATCGCCCCAGCTATTTTCACACTTCTGGCATTCAATGCAGCACACGACCGACAACAGACAGGCACGAGCGTACCGATCGAGCCTGAGTCACAGCGCACCGAAACTGGGTCGGCACCCACATTTGACAGGTCCGAGGGCGACGCTCCGCTACCACCTTTCCATCGCTTCTCCATTCCGTGCCACGTTTATTTTTTCCTACATTCCTGCCCTTCCAGGTAGCCGCTTCACCGCGGGGTGGATCGGAGGTTTCGGCTCGTGCCGGGCCAGCAAAACGCCGCCACTAGGCTAAACGCCAAACGTTTCAAACAAGTTCTGATGTCCGCGCCGCGCTACGCGCGCGAACTCGCTAACGTCCGCGATCCGCGCGGTCTCTATAACTGGTTCTACTACAAGCTGTCTTATTCATTCCCGCTGATGGACTTTCCCACGCGGGTCAACTTGGAGCCGACCAACGACTGCAATCTTGGCTGCCGCCATTGCCCGCGTACCTTGAGTGTTAAGCAACGCGGCCTCGGCTACTTGGATCCCTCGCTGTTCGCGAAGATCACCGGCGAGATCGCGCAGCATCCCGGATGCATAGTGAAGGTCGTCGGTCTCGGTGAGCCGGCGCTCCATCCCGAGTTGGGGCTGCTGATGACTCAGCTGGCGAGCCATCGGATCGCCACTGGTCTGTACACCAATGGCGAGCTGTTCAAACGTTTTTCGCCCGAGGAAATCATCACATGGAACCTCCAAACGATCGTCATTTCGATCGAGGGCCTCGACGCTAAACTTCTCGCGTTCGTTGTTTTCGCCGCTCTACCGTGCTTCGGCCAGAAGTCTGGCTATTCGAGCAGCTCAAGGCAGGTTGTCATGGCAGCTTCTTTCGGTTGGACGGCGCCGCAGTCTCTTTCCATTCCTCGATCGTGACGCGGAGTGCCGGGATGTGGTGGCCCTCCCATTGGCGCCAGTAGGCTTCGCGCAAGCCGGCCCACACGGGCTTACCCATGTGCTGGAAC
>QHWY01000457.1 GCA_003223875.1 Acidobacteriota bacterium
CTTCAATACAGAGCCTACGGGGAAAATCCGTGATGTCGGGATGAACATGCCGCGGGTACTGACATCGGGCGACGGTATCGGGATCTCCTCGCTAGTGCCCTCATAGTTGACAGAAAGATCCAACGGCATTTGGTAGCGGAGAACCTCTCGGGCTTCGGGTTTCTTCACATGGTGCTGCATATCTTCTGACCTTTATCGGAGACTAAGTATTCCGGAGTGACCCGGCTGGCCGAACAAAACGGACAATACACAAAGCTCGCCGTAATTTCGCGCGAACAGGATCGGCACCGTTCCGCCTTCATCGCGTCAGATGGGACCACGCGCCGGACTTCTTCCAGCGCCGTCAGGCCGTCCTTCACTTTTTCCAACGCGTCTTCCTGCATACTTCGGAAACCGGCACCGCGCGCAAGAGCACAAATTTTCTCCGCAGGAGCCGCAGCGTGAATCTCGTCGCGGATCCGGCCTTCGACGACGAACATTTCATAAATGCCCACGCGGCCCTTGTAGCCCGTGTTTTCGCATAAGTCACATCCCACCGGCGCATATTCATATTCGAAAAGCTGCGCGTCTGCGGCGCCGAGGCTTTCGAGTTTCCGAATGAAAGCGGAAGAAGCGCGTGTTTGCATGCGGCAATCGCAGAGCCTGCGAACGAGCCGTTGCGCCAGAACGCCGGTGACTGAAGACGCGATCAAGTGAGCGGCCGTTCCCAGATCCAGCAACCGGGTGATTGCCCCGAAGCTATCGTTCGTATGCAGAGTCGAAAGCACCAGATGGCCGGTTTGTGAAGCCTTGAGCGCAATTTCCGCGGTTTCTCCATCCCGGATTTCGCCGACCATGATCACGTCGGGATCCTGACGTAAGATCGACCGCAAACAGCTCGCAAAATTCAAGCCAGCCTTTGCGTGGACCTGAACCTGATTCACTCCGTCCAGCATGTATTCGATAGGGTCTTCTACCGTGATGATATTGCGGCCAGGCGAACACAAAATGTTAAGCGCGCCATACAAGGTGGTGGATTTGCCCGATCCGGTCGGTCCTGTGACCAGCAGCATGCCTTGAGGCATGGCCAAAATCCTTTGGATCTCAGTGGCGAGACGGTTCGAGAAGCCCAATTGGTCAAGAGCGATGAGCGCCGAGTGCGGATCAAGGATACGAACGACCACTTTTTCTCCAAAATGTGTCGGTAGTGTGGAGATTCGCAGGTCGAGACGGCGGCCCTGGTACTGCATGAGGAACCGGCCATCCTGCGGGAGGCGCCGCTCGGCAATATCCATATCGGCCAGGATCTTGATACGAGAAACAATGGAAACCTGGAATTCCGATGGAATGGTCATCAAATCGCGCAGAATGCCGTCCACGCGGATGCGAACGATCATGTTGCCGACACGAGGTTCAATATGAATATCGCTCGCATTTTTCTGTGCGGCCAGAGCCAGTATGTTGGAAACAAATCGTACGGCCGGCGTCCGCTGCCGGCCGGCGCGCAGCTCGTTCATCGCGGCGCGATTTTCTTCCCGCGAGTCCGCCGTGATGAATTCCACATCCGAAGAATTCGAGTCGTCTTGAGAGAGATCTACGTCCTCTCCAGGTTCGCGGTCGCTGAAGGGGAGCGTCGCGTCGTCTGCATAAAATATTTTGATTCCGGTCAGGATGTCATCGCGGAAGCTGAAACGTGGCGAAATCTCGAGGCCCGCTCTAAAACGCAGTTCGGTGAGGAACCCCAGATTCTGAGGCTCGGCCATGGCAATGATTAATTCTCGACCTTGAATCTCTAGAGGTAGAGCGCAGCACCGCGCGGCAATGGCGTGCGGTATGGTGGCCAACACCTTCGCTTCGATCGAAGCGGGTGGGCATTCGACGTAGGGCGCCCCCTGGACTTGCTCCAAAGCTTGTCCGATTTCGGCTTTTGAAACAAATTTGTCCTGCAACAGGACCTCCCCAAGGCGCAAATTCTTTTGTTGTTGTAACGCGACCGCTCGGTTCAGGTCTTCCTGGGTCAAACTACCTTGTTGAACCAGGACCTCGCCTAAACGCTTCTTGATTCTTCGTTCGATCATATCGGCTAAGGCAGGACTCCCTTTCTCTATATCGGCTTGATCGCTCGGCGGGATTAGCGGAGAACTGCAAAAACGGCTCAGCGGAGGGCGGCCCGTAAGCCCACCCTCGGCTGGGACTTGCGTTTAATTGGTAGGAACGGGTAATCCGGAGAGGTCGAGGGGAATCTGCGCAAGCAGGTTTAAGATGCTGTCTGTATCGATATCTGTGTTACCACTGTTCGGATTTCATTGGAAATCCGAACCAGCCATTGAGCAAGCTAAACCACTCCCGTGTCACACGCATCGCGGACGCTGAATCCCGCCACCAGCGCCTTGGTTCAAAGTCCTCAT
>QHWY01000024.1 GCA_003223875.1 Acidobacteriota bacterium
CGATAGCGCGCAGCCTCAAGAAATAGGGCGAAGCCTCAAAGGAAGTGAGCGAAGATGGGGTGGTTCCGAAAGGGAACCACCCCGCCTCGCTTCGCTCGGCACCCCTCCTAACTTAGGAGGGGAGTTGCCGCTACAGTTGTTGACACGTCCTTTTGGGCAGCCGTATATTTGGGCCAACTTTCACGACATCTAAAAAAGGAAGGTGGCCGATGGTCCAGCGTTTTCGTCCGTCAAATACACTCCGTGTTGTCGTCTTGTCTTTTTCCCTTTTGACAATGGGAAGACTGGCGATGTCCCAATTGCCCACTGCCACGATTCTCGGTGGGGTCAAGGATTCCTCAGGCGCCGTTATTCCAGGCGCTTCCATCACCGCCAAGAACGTGGAGACCGGCCTGACTCGCACGGGTGTGAGCGCTGAGGACGGTTCATATCGGTTGTCGGCGCTCCCCGTAGGCGGCTATGAAGTGAGGGTCGAACTGCCCGGCTTCCGAACCGAAGTGCGCAGCGGCTTGACTTTGACGGTGTCCCAAGAGGCGGTGGTGAATTTTACGCTCCAGGCCGGCGCGGTCGACCAGACGGTGGTCGTGACGGAGGACGCGCCTCTCGTGAACACGACGTCCGGGGCGCTGGGCGGACTCGTGGACGAGCAAAAGGTGGCCGAGCTGCCGCTCAATGGCCGCAATTTCATTGACCTGACGCTGCTGACACCCGGAATCACGCAGCACAGAAACCTGGCGGTCGCTGCTTCGACAGTCGGAATGTGGTTCAGCAGCAATGGGGCTCCATTGCGCTCCAACAATTATTTGTTGGACGGCGCGCCTATGGCGAACCTGACTCAGGGCACGTCCGCTTCCCAGGATGGCAGTACGCTGGGGATCGAAGGAATCCGGGAGTACAAGGTGATCACCAATTCCTTCAGCGCCGAATATGGCATGACGATGGGAAGCCAAGTGACGATGGTTACGAAAGGAGGTACGAACACGCTGCATGGCTCGATATTCGAATACTTCCGGAACAGCGCGCTCGATGCCCGCAACTTCTTTGATTATAAAACCGCCGCCAGCAACCGTCGTCTGCCCGCCTTTACCCGCAATCAGTTTGGCGCCTCTGTGGGAGGACCGATCAAGAAGGATAAAACCTTTTTCTTTGGAGTGTATGAAGGATTACGGCAGCGCCTCGGAGTGACGACGATTTCGCTTGTGCCGGGGGCGGCTTGCCACGTAACGACCAACAACCCCTGCGTCGCCGGCGGAACTGTGGCACCGCTGGTGCGGCCCATTTTGGACCTGTTTCCACTTCCGAATCTTCCCAAAGACCAGTTCACGTTTCCTTTCACCCAGCCGACCCGAGACGACTACGGGCAGGGGCGCGTGGACCAAATCTTTTCTTCGGCCGATAGCCTTTTTGGCCGGTACACGATTAGCGATACGACCGAAACGAACCCGCTGAATTATCCTCAGTTCCGTACTCTTCGCTTCAGCCGGAACGAGTACACTACGCTTTCGGAGAACCATATTTTTTCTCCCGCGCTGCTCGGGACGTTCCGCTTCTCGTTTAGCCGAACTCATCCCAGAAATCCTTCCCCCTCGGGGCTGATCGGCCCGCAGTATTCGTTTGTCCAGGGGGAAGAAATCGGAACCATCAACATCGGCAGCGTGACAACCATGGGACCCAATACTGCTCCGACGGACTTCTCGCAAAAGGTCTTCACCTGGAGTGGTGATTTCTTTTACACTCGCGGCCGGCACTCGCTGAAGTTGGGAACCCTCATCAACCACTACCGGCAGCACATCCTGAATAACAACAATGCGGTCGGGACAGTCACGTTTGCAAACGTGAACAACTTTCTTCTCGGGCTGACCTCCCAATATTCAGTGATGACACCGGGTTCGCTCCGAGAGCGCCACTACCATTTCAACACGCTGGGGTTTTACGCACAGGATGATTTCCGCGTCCTGCCCAATCTCACATTCAACCTCGGGTTGCGCTATGAGTTTCTCACGGTGCCGGACGAGGTGACCGGGCATGGGTCGGCTTTGCGCGACATCCAGCATGACGACAAAGGCACCGTGGGACCTGCCTTCCGGAACATGTCTTTGCTGAACTTCAGCCCTCGATTCGGCTTTGCCTGGAATGTGACCGGGGATGGGAAAACGGCCGTACGCGGCGGCTTTGCAGAACTCTATGACGTAGGCGTCACGGGCGTCTCGATGGCCATCGCCGCAATAGGCACGCCGCCTTTCTCATCGTTTAGTGCCGTTGCCACGCCTACGCCGTTTACTCTTCCGTTCTTCTTTCCATCAAGCGTGCTGGGAAAGTCCTTGCGACTTATAGACTACAAGATGAAACAGCCTCACATCCTGGACTACAACCTCACGTTGGAGCGCCAATTACCATGGCAGGTCGGTTTGACGCTCGGCTACGCCGGCTCCCGGGGCATCAACATCATGCAGGTCAAAGATGGCAATCCCACCGTTCCGCAAATCCTCCCGGATGGCCGGAAGTTCTGGACCGGCAATGACCCGCGCGTCAATCCCAACTGGAGCGCCGTCGAGCTACATACCGCCGCAGGAAACTCGTGGTACAACGCCCTCCAGTTCGGGGTGAACAAACGTTTGAGCAAAGGATTCCAGTTTCAAAGCTCCTACACCTGGGCAAAGGTCCTAGATGAAACCCAGGGACAGGCGGGAGCGGACAACCAGGTTTCCAGCATCTTTGGCGTAGACCCAAGCAATCGGCGGCTGGACCGCGGACCGGCTGATTTTGATTTGAGGCACAACTGGCAGTTCAATGCAATTTATCAGTTGCCGCAGCCATTCCAGAACCGAGCGCTTAGCGCCTTGCTGAACGGTTGGCGGGCGAGCTCGATCTTGTCCGTTCAGAGCGGCTACCCGTTCACGCCGTCGCTGAGGACCAACCGCTCCGGCTCGGGCGTGAACGCCGGCGGAGGCGGACAGGGGGCCGGAAATATCGACCACCCGAATCTCGTGCCGGGACGCAACAAGGGGAACATCATTCTGTCTGGACCGAACCGCTACTTCGATCCGACGGCCTTTGCTCTCCAGGACGCTGGGTTCCTGGGAACTTCGGGAAGAAATTATCTGACCGGACCTGGCTACTTTAATCTGGATTTTTCGCTCGGAAAAAATATCCCGGTCAAGCAACTGGGCGATAGCGGAGCGTTGGATTTCCGGGGGGAATTTTTCAATATTCTCAATCACCCCAACTTTGGCATGAACGATACTTTCCGCCAGGTCTTCGCCGGAAACGCAACAGGCGAAGCGCCGCTTCCGACAGCGGGAGTGATTACGACGACCGGGTCGGCTCGTTCCCGTCAGATCCAGTTCGCGTTGAGACTGCTCTTCTAGCCACCGAAGGAGGAAAGTATGTTTCGTCGTCTGGCATTTGTGTCGTTGATCCTGCTCATCCCAGGGCTGGCATCTGCGCAGACCGCAAAATTCAAAGTCGATGAAGCGACGATTGAAGATATTCAGTCGGCGATCCTGCGAGGGGAATTGACCTCGACGCACGTAGTCGAGCTCTACCTCAACCGCATCAAGGCGTACAACGGCACATGCGTCAATCAGCCTGACGGAGCGCTCGGGCTGGGACCAATCACACCAATCAAAAATGCGCGTCAACTGAATGCCCTGATGACGTTGAATCTTAGGCCGGCGAAAAGACAAGCGTTGGGATTTGATCGTCGAAAAGCACGCAGCATGACCGATCCGTTGGACAACGATCCGGCGATGCCCGATGCGCTGGAAGTCGCGGCGCGGCAGGACGCCTATTTTGCCTCGACTGGCAAGCTGATCGGTCCTCTCCACGGCGTCGTGTTCTCCATCAAGGACCAGTACGACACTTTCGATATGCGCACGACCGGGGGTATGGACTCCGCTTATGCCAGCGATCGGCCCCCGGATGATGCCACCTTCGTCAAGCGGCTGCGGGAAGCGGGCGCGATTATTCTAGCCAAGGCAAATCTGGGAGAAATGGGAACGCCGAACTCGCGCAGCTCCTTCGGCGGGCCATTCTGCAATCCTTACGACACCACACGCTCTCCTGGCACCTCGAGCGGCGGCTCCGGAGCGTCAGTGGCCGCGAACCTGGTGACGTGCTCCATTGGCGAGGAAACGGGGGGATCCATCCATCATCCGGCCAAGAATAACAGCCTCGTCGGACTAGCGCCGACCCAAGAATTGGTGAGCCGCGATGGAATGATTGGCGCGGCGCTGAATACGCGAGTGGGGCCGCTCTGCCGTAGTGTGAGGGACGCCGCACGCGTGCTCGAGGTCATCGCCGGTTACGATCCGAAGGATGAATTGACCGCTTTCAGCGTCGGCCGTCTGCCCTCGGAGCCCTATCGAAGCTTCGCGAACGAGCGGAAGTTGGACGGAATACGGATCGGCGTCATCCGCGAGCACATGGATAAAAAACTGTTCACCGAGGCGGACGTTGAAAGCATCGATATCGTCGAGCGGGCCATCAGCGATCTGCGCCGCCTGGGCGCCACGATCGTCGATCCAGGAGCCGGTGGAGCGCTGTTTCAGAGCTGCGTAGACAAATACGCTCCGATCTACCGCAACCGGATGTTCATCGAACAGTTTCCAAACCTCTTCCCGGTGGACTCCAACGGAAAACCGGCATCAGACAATATCACCCGGCTCGTGGACATGTTCTTTGATCCATCTCTTGTCCCGGCCGGTCCGACGATCCGGAGCATGGGGCCGGCACCCAATTTGGGACAAGCCAAATACATGTTGAGCCGCTACCTCAAGGAGCGCGGCGACGCGAATATCAAGACCATTCGGGATCTGATCGATAAATCGAATTTCTATCGGGATGTTCGTCCGGATGCGGGTTTTATCGATAGAAAGGCTGCGCTCGAGGAGATCAACAGCAGCGTGACGCTCGATATGGTGAACCTGTTTCAGGACCGGTTTGCGTATCAGCAAGTCGTTCTGCAATGCATGGCTCAACAGAACCTCGATGCTCTGGTATCTCCAGCCGGGAATATACCCGCCTACATCTTGGGCGCGCCTATCGAGCCACCATTAAACGGCAGGACAAATTCTGTCTGGGGACTGCTGGGGCAACACGGCATTCCGACCTTGTCGGTTCCGGCGGGTTTCACTACTCACGTGTTTGATCGCGTCCGCGATTCTGGCGCTCCGAATGGTACGCGCCTCGCCGGGCCCATTCCTGCAAAGCTTCCCGTTGGAGTTATGTTTTTCGGACGGCCTTTTTCCGAACCGCTGCTCCTTCGCATTGCGTCAGCATATGAAGCCGCGACAAAACATCGCATGGCACCGCCGGACTTTGGACCTCTTCCAGAGCCCTAAACGCAGCCCGAGGCTTCACAATGACCCGGGCCTCGACATCGACTTCACGTTCAGCCGCGAGCCGCGGGAGGACGCCTCTGGGATTTCGGTTTGCGTCGCGCGCGGCTCGTCGGCTGCAACGTATTAGGTCTCTTTGATGGGCTGAGAGTAGTCAACAGTTGAAGTTGGTTTTTCAAGATGTCATTGACGATCTCGCCAATACCTTTGCCTTGGTTGCGAGCGAAAGGTTCCAATTGCTTTTGCAGGTCTGCATCGAGGTAGATGGTCAAGATCATCTTGGCACCAGCACGATAAAATTTTCCCTGTTCAGCGTTTGAAAAATCGTATTCACGTTTCATAAATCAGATTTCTCGTAAGAGCGGCGTTCGCTTTTTGTTGCCTTGCGCCCGAGAAGATGCGTACTCTCGCCCGAGTTTTGCTCATCTCCTGAAATGTGTGACAAACCACGAGCAACCTTCCTGCTCGATCCAGACCCAATGTAATCCAGCGATCTTCGCCGTTGCTATGCTCCGTGTCAAATTGAGAAAGGGCGTTCGCATCCGCAACCACCGTCCCGGATCGCCTCGCCGCTACTTCTTGGCTTGGCCGTGCGGTCCAATGGTAAAATCCTGGCCCGCCGCTCACTCTGAAACCCTGAGTCCGTGCGGTTTTCGGCAGTTTCGCGACAGGCAACTGGCTAGTTTCTGTCTCGAAACTCTTGAATTTTGCGCTATAGCGGCGCTCTATGAGCGCCGGTTTTTCCTGGAATCAATGAAATACCGGCGGTCATAGACCGCCGCTACAGTCAGGACCGGCGATCGAAGGAGTTTCGA
This sequence comes from Acidobacteriota bacterium, assembly GCA_003223875.1. Taxonomy (GTDB): domain Bacteria; phylum Acidobacteriota; class Terriglobia; order 20CM-2-55-15; family 20CM-2-55-15; genus 20CM-2-55-15. Next base: position 6,155 of record QHWY01000024.1, read on the forward strand.
AAAACTAGCTAGATTCGCCGACTTCCTCGATCGGGTGGTCTCGCGTTAAGAAATTAGAAACTACAAAGATGCTGCTCGGCTCGATCCGGTGCGAACGAACCCGCTTTTCGGATGCTGTTCGCTCGCATCGGTCTAGGTGAGTGCCGCCGCCATCGGGAAATCACTTCCGTTGATCGTGAGCTACGGTACAAATCGCCGTTGTGCTGACCGTGTTTCCGGCGAGATCGCTGGCGGTTGCCGTCAAGGTGTAAACCCGTCCTGTTCCGCCACCAGCCTCCAGTTGAACAACAAAGTCCCCTGCATTGCTTCGTGTGATGACGACCTGCGGTGCGCGATCAGCGTCCGGTTCATTGCTGGTACCCATCACCTCGAAAGAGCCCGGGGCAACACCCGAGAGAGGGTCGGCTGCGGAGACAACCGCTACCTGGACCAGTTTGTGATTCGGCGGCCAGAGCGAACAGCCGGCGGCGGGCATTCCCGATATGACAGGCGGGGTTCTATCAATGTTGATTGTTGCCGCGGCCGGAGCACTCGTGTTTCCTGCTTTGTCGGTGCAGGTGCCGGATGCGGATTGTCCTGCGCCTTCGCCCAGCAACGTGATGGCTCCTGTACAGAAATCGATTCCAGAAACGGCATCTGTTCCGCTAAAGGTTACCGTCACGTTCGTGTTGTTCCAACTGTTACCATTTGGCTTGGGCGATGCAACCGCGCCGGCGCCGGGCGGAGTCTTGTCGATCTGAATGATGAGCGTCTTCTGCGGCTCAGCATTGCCGGCATTGTCCTGTGCAGAGTAAGTCAGCGTGGTGGTGCCCTCGCCAGAAATCACAACAGATGCCGTGTTTGCATTGACGACACCGCCACCGGATTGGGCTCCGCTCAACGAAAACTGGATCTGTTTCACACCCGATCCGCCAGGATTGTCGGTGGCGTTGAGCGTAACGGTGACATTCGTGTTGTTCCAACCGTTCGCGTTCGGTCCCGGCGAAGTGGTTGGCGTCGTCCCCGGCGGGATGGTGTCTGCCGGCGCATCCCGAACAAAGCCATGGATAGCGTCGCTCCCAAAGTAATACCCGGTGATCGCTCCCGCGTCGTTGATGCTCGTTGGAAGGGCCACCCCCGGTAGGTCGAAGCTGGTGATAGTGCCCCTGGCATCGCGAACAAAACCATGACGACCGTATGCGGAATCTAAGTAATACCCGGTGATCTCTCCGGCGGGCTTGATGCTGAGTGGATTGGCTTCTCTAGAGCCTGGTGGGTCGAAGCTGGTGATAGTGCCCCTGGCATCGCGAACGAAGCCCTGACCGCTAGAGAAACCCCCGTAAAACCCGGTGATCTCTCCGGCGGAGTTGATGCTGGTTGGAGTGGTCGAAGCGCCCAGTACGTTGAAGCTGGTGATAGTGCCCCTGGCATCGCGAACAAAGCCCTGACGAAAGCTTCCCCCATCTTTTGCCACCCAGTAAACCCCGGTGATCTCTCCGGCGGGGTTGATGCTGGCCGGAACGGTCGAGTAAGCGCCCGGCACGTCGAAGCTGGTGATAGTGCCCCTGGCATGGCGAACAAAGCCCTGATGAGCGGTGCCCGAAGTGAGGTACCACCCGGTGATCTCTCCGGCGGGGTTGATGCTGGTTGGATAGGTCTCGGGAGCGCCGGGTACGTCGAAGGTGGAGAAAGTGCCGCTGGCATCGCGAACAAAGCCATGGGGAGCGCGGTCCAGCGGATACGGGGCCGAAGTGTAGTAAACCCCGGTGATCTCTCCGGCGGGGTTGATGCTGATCGCAGCGGTCCCGATAGAGCCCGGTACGTCGAAGCTGGTGATAGTGCCGCTGGCATCGCGAACAAAGCCATGAGGATAGCCTTGCAAATCGCGATAATACCCGGTGATCTCTCCGGCGGGGTTTATGCTCAGTGGGAAGGTCCCCGTAGAGCCCGGTGCGTCGAAGATGGTGATAGCTTGCGCGTACCCGGGTATTTGAGGAGCGACCAGGCAGCCTAGTGCTATCGCGGCACACTGCAGTGAACGACGAAGTTTCATGATTAGGACTCCTTCCTGTCCTGACATTTCAGGTTTGCTTTTTCGAGTTAGTGAAAGCGAGTTACGCTGGACAAATGAACTACACACCTGAACGATTCTGATGGGTAAACGCATTCTGCCTCCTTACAACGCGTTCCAGTCATGACAAGATTCGCCTCTCAGGGGCTTTGCCCAACGAAACGGGGACCGTACACAAAAGGCACAAAACCGCAGCCGAAAAAGCACAAAGAAGAGTCTTCCCTAGGGTTTCTTGTGCCTTTTGTGGTTCGTTCCCTTTTTGTTGGGCAAAGCCCCCGTTGGCGGTATCGACGGCAACTCAGGTGCCATCGCATTGGGGTGCCAAGTACTATTCGTTGCAGCGAAGGTGGCATTCGGATGCAACGTTCACATGCATCCTCATGCACTGCGGTGTGAAGGAATGTGCATAACTCAGCAGCCGCACTGGACCGACGGGGCGTTCTTGCAATTTGCGTCCGTGATTACATCGAGGGCAGTTTGCTAGAAATTTGCAACGGGCGCGCGGCCACAGAATTGAGAATACTTGAGATTGGTTGCGGAGGCGGAACGGGTCGCATACACTTTCGCTCAGTAAACTTGGCGACTTCGAAAGCTCCTTCGCACAAGCCGCGCGTCATGGAGCCGATCGACACGCCTGCAGCATCGATGGCGAGCGAGTGAAGCTGCTTTAGTCCCGAGGATAGTCCAAACAAACGCGGCGTGGTAAGGTAACCGCCCGCATGACCGGGTTGGAATGTCACATATCTGGAAAAATGCCGATCCTGGACAGCCGGAGCTCGCCGAAGCGCGCGCCGCTCTGGCGCGGCTCCGATCATAGAGCAATTCCATCACGACCGAATCTTTTCAAACGCGTCGATGATCTCGCTGCCGGTGGTGAACCAGACGCAATCGTGCTGCTTGAAGTACGCAATGGCCTTCTTCAGATACGGCGTGCGCCAGGGTTCGCCCATCAGAAACGGGTGCAGTAGTATTCCCATGACGCGGGCGGTTTTCTGGCTGTCCGCATAAAGCGTGTCGAAATCATCCCAACCGGTCTTCAGGATCACCAAGGTTGAGCCCTCCCAGATGCTCGATCACCTCTAGATAGTCTGCAGTGCGCACTACATGGGGATTGCGGACATCGATGACCGGTTGTAGCTGCAGCCTGACAATTGGCGTTTGCCGCGCTGCAATCGGGATTGCAGCCTGACAATTGGCGTTCGCCACGCTGCAATCGGGATTGCAGTCTGACAATTGGCGTTTGCCGCGCTGCAATCGGGATTGCAGCCTGACAATTGGCGTTTGCCGCGCTGCAATCGGGATTGCAGCCTGACAATTGGCGTTTGCCGCGCTG